>NZ_JAZHLI010000060.1:0-24660 GCF_036549475.1 Aurantimonas sp. A2-1-M11
GGGGTCGTATAGATGCGGGCGCCGGTATCCCAACCCCGCTCGAGAGCGATGTCCCAGGGAAGCCACATGGTTTGCAGGGCGGAAAGCAGGAGGGTCGCGCCCTCGCGCGTGACCGCGTAGCAGGCGGCCGAACCTTGCGGGCCGTGGATGCAGCGGCCGTAACTGGCAAGCCCGTCGCCGCCATGGGACACGAAGCCGCGAATGCGATGATTGGCGAGCTTGAGGACATGCAGGTCCGGCCGGTGACCGAGAACCGCCGCGACGGCTGCGGGCGCTTCCGGCTTCACAGTGATGTCGTCCTCGCAGATCACGGCGACCGGCTCGCCGGATGCGATCACCGCCTGCAGCGCGGCCAGATGGCTGCGGTAGCAGCCATATTCGCCCGGCAGGATCGTCCGCCCATGGCTGCGTGCAAAACGGCGATGATCGACGTCAAGCCAGTCATTCACCGGGACCGCGGCGCCATCGACGCCGGGAACCCGCGTCACCTCGACACCGGCATCTGCGGCCGAAACTTCGATATCCTGCCACCGCTCGGTCGACCGGTCGAGATTGATCACGAAAAACCGCAGTGCCTTCGACCTCGATAATGTGCCGGAACGCGGCGCAAGGCCGAACGGCGTGTCTGCTCATGCCGCTGCATCCGGGGCTCGTTGGATTGCAGGAGGCGAGAAGGGGGGAACCCTTCGCCAGGAAGCGTGCACCTGGAAAAGCAGATTCCGCCCGGGGAATCCAGCATATGTCCGCAGGAATTGTGGCAGCGAAGACATCGAAACCCGGACCGTCATGCGTTGAATGGAGCACTGCGGCACTTGCCCCAGGCAATTGATCAGAACAATGTTCCCTGATCGGTCTCGGCGGGCTTGGCTGCCGGGCGCCGCTTCGGCCGGGGCCTGGAGGCGTCCGCTTCCACGGCATTGATGGGCGCCTCCTGGACATCAAAATGTCCCGTCGCGGCGTCGGAGTCTCCATCGCGGGTCGCGATCGCCTGGCGGCGTTCGCCGTGCGCAAATTGCAGTTCGAAGTTCATGCCCGGCGTCAGCCCGGCAGCGCGCACGATGGGCTCGCCGTCCGGTCGGCGCACGATGGTGTAGCCACGCTCCAGTACCCGCAACGGATTGAGGCTGTCGGCCACGCGCCACGCCGCCGCCAGGGTCTGGCGCCGGCCGGCCGCGACCTGGGCCTGCGCGGTGTTCAGGCGCTCGGCGAAATTGGCCAGGCGCAGCCGCGCCGCCTCGGCGCGGGCGGTGATGCGGTGCGGCTGCAGATCGGCAGCGATGCGCTCGAAGCGCTGGCGCTTGCGCTGCACCAGTCCGGTGACCGCATGGGCGGCATGGGTCTGGTGATGGCGCAGATCCGCCCGCTTCTCGCGCACGATGGCCTCGAGGCTGGACGGTGCCAGCCGTGTCGCGACTTCGCCATAGGCGCGGCGCTTCTCGGACAGGTTCACCCGCAGGCATTGGCCGAGCGAGGTCGCGGCCTCGTCGAGCCGTCGCCGTGGCAGTGCCAGCAGCATGTCGGGCGAGGGCAGGGCGCGGGCGGTGGCAGCCACGGCGCGCCGGTCCTGCTCGAGCCGGCGCGACACGGCCCCGGCATGGCGGGCGGCCAGCGCGGCGAGGGCCGCGACGAGATCGGCCCGCACCGGCACCGCCATTTCGGCGGCGCCGGTCGGCGTCGGGGCGCGCATGTCGGCGGCGTGGTCGATCAGCGTCCAGTCGGTCTCGTGGCCGACGGCAGAGATCAGCGGAATGATCGAGGTCGCGGCTGCGCGCACGACCACCTCGTCGTTGAAGCCCCAGAGGTCCTCCAGGCTGCCGCCGCCGCGCGCCACGATGATCAGGTCCGGCCGCGCGATTGCGCCGTCGGCGGGCAACGCGTTGAATCCTGCGATGGCCCGGGCGACCTCCTCGCCGGAAGTCTCGCCCTGCACGCGCACCGGCCAGACCAGGAGATACACCGGAAACCGGTCGGCGATGCGGTGATGGATGTCGCGGATGACCGCGCCGGTCGGCGAGGTGACGACGCCGATGACGCGGGGCATGAAGGGCAGCGGCTGCTTGCGCTCGGCGGCGAACAGGCCCTCGGCCTCCAGCTTGCGGCGCCGCTCGTTCAACAGGGCCATCAGCGCGCCGGCGCCGGCCGGCTCGATCTGCTCGATGACGATCTGGTATTTCGACGAGCCCGGATAGGTGGTCAGCCGACCCGTGGCGACGACCTCCAGCCCTTCCTCCGGCTTGAAGGCGAGCTTGGCGAAGGCGGTGCGCCAGATCACCGCGTCGATCCGCGCCCGGTCGTCCTTCAGCGAGAAATAGGCGTGGCCGGACGAATGGGGGCCGCGATAGCCGGACACCTCGCCGCGCAGACGCACATGGCCGAAGGTCTCTTCCACCGTCCGCTTCAGCGCGCCGGAGATTTCCGAGACGCTGTATTCGGTCACGTTCGACATGGGGGCGGATACGGCAGAAGGGGTCATGGTCGCCAGTTGTGAGGACGCCGCCGCCGCGGTCAAGCCGTGGGCGGCGACAAAGCCTTCTGCCAGGCCCGGCTGATCACGCCGAGGCACATGGGCGCTAAAATCAGCCGGCGATCTGCAACCGCCCATTGCCCAGCGGCGGGCGCGAGGAGCGCGACTCCGCTGCGCGGGACGGGCGGCCCTTGGCATCCGGCGGCGAGAGATTGGCGAGGCTCTCGCGAATATGCTCGACCAGGGCGGTGATCACCGGCCCGTCGGCATTGCGCGACTTGACGACACCGATCTCCGTGTCGAGCAGGGTCGGAAAGCCCTCATATTCCCCCAGCACGCGCATCCCCGGCCGCAGGGCGCATTCTGGCAGGACGCTGACCGCAAGCCCCGAGAGGACGGCCGAGGTGACGATCTGCGCCGACCAGGAGGTGAACAGCACCTTGTAGCGCCGCCCGATCCGGCCGAGGGCCTCGCAGCCTTCCCGGCGCCAGACGCAGTCCGGCCGGCCGAGCGCCAGCGGCAGCACCTCCTCGTTGTGGGTGTCGTGGGCGGCAGACGTCACGAAGTGCAGCGGCTCGCGCCGGACGATCTCGGGCAGCGAGGCCCCGGGATAGCAATCCGACACCAGCGCGACGTCGAGGCGGCCCTTGTCGATGTGTTCGGCGAGATTCGACGAGGGCTCGCAGGCGATCTGCAGTTCGACCAGCGGGTTCGAGCGGGAGAACCGCGCCAGGATCTCCGGCAGGAAGCGCTCGGCATAATCATCGGGCAGACCGATCCGCACATGGCCCTGCATCGCTTCGTCGTCGAAGGCCGACAGGGTTTCCTGGCTCAGCGCCAGCATGCGCCGCGCATAGGTCAGAAGCCGCGCACCCTCGCTGGTGATGCGGATGGTGCGGCCGTTGCGCTCGAATAGGCTGACGCCGAGGCGCTCTTCCAGCCGCCGCATCTGCATCGATACGGCCGACTGGGTCTTGAACACGTCATCCGCGGCGCGGGTGAAACTGCCGGCGTCGACAATGGCGACGAAGGTGCGCAGATGGTCGAGATCGAGAGGCGTGCTCATGGGTTTGTCCATCACAGATGATGATGGCTGAGATTATTAACATTCGTTGGTCTGATCAATAGCGGTCGCCTATCTTCGTGACTGTCAGGAACTGTCAGGAAGAACTGGGGAGCGCGGACCGCCGCATGCGGGACCGCTCCCGCTTTTTCCAGGCCCCCATCGGCACGAAAGGAGACACGGCCATGGCGATCACAACGAAGACGCGGCTCAGCCCGACCCTTGCTCATCCGACGCAGACAGCCAAGCTGCTCCTCGTCGCGGGCCGTGCGATCGTCAAAACCATGCTCAACCGCCGCAAGGTCCGCGCGATGAGCGAGATGTCCGACTACATGCTGAAGGACATCGGGCTGCGGCGTGACGACATCTATGACGCACTTCGGGCCGACTGGCGCGAAGATCCGAGCTGGCGCCTCGCGGTCAAGGCGGCGCAGCGCCGCCGGGGCGGCTACGATTGGGAGTAGGGCGTAGCCCCTCCCGAAATGACAGACCCGTCCACGCGGCGGCCGGCTAGCTCGGTCGCCGCGTTTGCATGGGCAGCCAGAAGTTGGCGCTGCCGTTCACGGATCATCCTGCCGGGTCGGCAGGCTGGCTCGAGCGTTTCGGCGCCATCATCAGAAGCTTGTCGACGCGGCGGCCGTCCATGTCGACGACCTCGATGCGCCAGCCCTTCCAGGTGAAATATTCGCCGGCATCCGGGATATGGCCAAGCTGCTGCAGCACCAGCCCGGCCATGGTCTCGTAGTCCCGCTTCTGGGGAAATTCGAGCCCCGGAACCGCGCTTTCCAGAAGATGGATCGGGATCGCCCCATCGATCAGCAGCGAGCCGTCCTCGCGCTCGACGATATGCGGATCATGGTCGTCGCCCTCCGGCAACGAGCCGGCGATGGCCGCGAGGATGTCAGTCGGCGTTGCCACGCCCTCGAAGGATCCGTACTCGTCGAGAACGATCGCCATGTGGATCTGTGCCTCGCGGAAGCGCTCGAGAAGCCTCAGGATCGGCATCGTCTCGTGCACGTAGATCGGCTCGCGCATCACCGTCCTGACATCGATCGTCCCGGTTTCCCTCTGCTGCTCCAGCATGTCCTTGGTCTGGACGATGCCGATCACGTCGTCGGTCGTGGTGTCGATCACCGGATAGCGCGAATGATTGGCTTTCAGGATCTTCTCGAAGACCGCGTCCGGACCATCGTCGGCTGCGACCCAGACGGCACCGGGGCGCGGCACCATGATCGAGCGCACGGTGCGGTCGGCCATGCGGATGACGCCTTCCAGAAGCTCGCGCTCCTTGGGCTTGAACACGCCGATCTGGGTTCCCTCGGCGATCATCGCACGGACGTCCTCCTCTGTGACGCCGTCCTCCCGGTCGCTCTCTCCGAACAGGCTGGTGATGGCGTTGGTCGACACCCGCAGGAGCCAGACGATCGGCGCACCGACCTTGGCGATCACGGTCATGATCGGTGCCACCTTGATGGCGATGGCCTCGGCGCGGTTGAGCGCGAAGCGCTTGGGCACAAGTTCGCCGATCACCAGGGACAGATAGGTGATGACCACGACGACGAGCACGAAGGCGACCGTGCCCGCATAGGGGCCGACGATCAGCCAGTCTTCCATGATCTGCGCCAGGGGACCGGCGAAGGTCGAACCGCCGAAGGCGCCGGCGAAAATGCCGACGAGGGTGATGCCGACCTGGACGGTGGAGAGGAAACCGGTCGGGTCCTCGATCAGGCGAAGGGCGCTGGCCGCGCCGCGCCGTCCCTCGACGCGCATCTGCTCGACGCGCGATTTGCGCGCAGAGACCATCGCCAGTTCCGACATGGCGAAGAAGCCGTTCAGCAGAACGAGCAGGACGATGATGAAGGCGTAGAAGATCAGCAAGTGGCAGCCGTGTGTCGGGGCAGGCCGCCGGATGGGGGCCCTGAACGCTCGGACCTAGCGCGCCGCGGCTTGAGGGAACGCGGCGCGATGCGTAGCGGTGTCGCGATCATGTCGTCTGGCCGCTATCGCGGCCTTTGGCGCCGTCGCTCTTGCCGGTCGGATCCGCCGAGCCCGGAACGTTGAAGAGGTCGAGCATCTGGCGGGCGAATTCCTCCTGCATGGTCATGCCCGCTCGGGCAAGCTCGTCGAAACTTTGCCCGTTTGCCTCGCCGGATGCGGCGGCCTCAGTGTCGCTGGTCGGCGCGGCCTGTGGCTTGCCGGATGCTTCGGCCCTCGTCTCGGACGAAGCCTCGTCGGCGGCCGGCCCGGTGCCGGCCGGCCCGGCGCCGCCCATGGTCTGCGTGAAGGTGGCCAGCATCGCCTCGAACGGCTGGAAGGGATCGAAGGCCGGCTGTCCCGCCGCGCCACCACCCGACTTCGCCGTCTGGCCGGCGCTGCCGGCCTGCGCAGTGTCGGAGGCGCCCGGCGGCAGCCAGGGCAGGCGACCGTTGAGGGCGTCGGAAAACAGCCCCGACAGATAGTCCGACCCCATGGCGCCGGATGCGGGCCGGCGATGGCGGTCGTCGGAGGGACGGCCCATCGCCTCCATGGCGTTGGCGCCGCGCCGCATCATCTCGGCCATGGCGACGGGATAATTGCCCTCGGCGAAGCCGGCCGGCTGCTGGCGCGCCATGTTGGCGAGCATCATCTGCATCATGGTCTGGATGCTCATGACCGACAGGCTGCGCATCAGCTTTTCCACCGTGTCGGGCGCCACATCGCTCATGGTGGAAACCTTGCGAGCCACGTGGAGAAAGATGTCGCGCGAACCGAACAGGCTGTCGGCCAGGCCCTTGGCCGCCGAGCTGTGCGCCGTCTCGGGGCCGGACGTCCCGACGCCGCTCATGAAGGGCAGGAATTGCCGTGAGACGTCAGCCCAGGCGGCCGGATCCGTCATTGCCCGCTGCAGCGCCAGGGTGAAGGCCGGCGCGAGCGCTTCCGTCGTCCGGCGGATTTCCTGTCGGCTGAGCTTGAAGGCATCGGCGAGCCGATCGGTCCCGAGCCCGGAATCGTTCACCGTCAACCAGTCGAAAAAGTCCGTCATGGCGACCTCGCTCGCATGAGCGCCCGGCTCTGGCCGGGCACAGGTCCATGCATCCTGTCAAACCCCCGCGCGAAAGCCAATCACAAAGCGAACGGCCGGTTGCGGCGGGTGAAAGCCGCAACGGTCCCGGGTTCTAAGAGACGGAGCGTCGGCCGAGTGGCCGGTGCCTCGTCAGTAGGTCAGATGCTTGAAGACGCGGTCCATGGACCGGTCCCACTGTTCCTCGAACAGGCGGACCAGTTCCTCGCCGGACGTCGTGCCGCGCGCGACGACTTCCTCGAGCGGTGCGAGGAAATGGCTCTCGTCATTGCCTTCCTCGTTGCGCCGGTTGCGCTCGACGAGGCCCTGGCGCGACAGCCGGACCGTCTCGCGGGCCAGTTCCAGCACGCTGGAGTCGCGGAAGGGGGTGCGGAACCCGTCCTTCGGTACGTCGGTCCGCATGGCCGAGACCTCATCGAAGGTCCAGTCCCTGGTCAGCGCCTCGGCCGCGTCGAGCGTCGCCGGGTCGTAGAGCAGCCCGACCCAATAGGCCGGCAGGGCACAGATGCGCCGCCACGGACCCCCGTCGGCGCCGCGCATCTCGAGGAAGGTCTTCAGGCGCACATCCGGGAACAGCGTGGACAGATGGTTCGTCCAGTCGCCGAGCTGCGGCTCGGGATCGGGGATGCGGCCCTTCAGGGCACCGTCCATGAACTGGCGGAAGGTGACGTCGGTGACGTCGCTGTAGTGGCCGTCGCGGGTGACGAAATACATCGGCACGTCGAGCGCCCACTCGGCATAGTCGCGATAGGAGAAATTCTCCTCGAAGACGAAGGGCAGCAGCCCCGAACGCTGGTTGTCGACGTCGGACCAGACGTCCGAGCGCCACGAACAGAGCCCGTTCGGCTTGCCCTCGGTGAAGGGCGAATTGGCAAAGAGCGCCGTCGCGATCGGCTGCAGCTTCATGCCGACCTGCATCTTGCGGCGCATGTCGGTCTCGCTCGAGAAGTCGAGATTGACCTGGATGGTCGCCGTACGGAACATCATGTCGAGGCCGCGCGTGCCGATCTTGGGCATGTAGCGGCGCATGATCTCGTAGCGCGACTTGGGCATCACCGGCGTTTCGGCCAGCGTCCAGGTCGGCGAGGAGCCGATGCCGAGAAAGCCGATGCCCAGTTCCTTGGCGACGGCACGCACTTGGGCGAGATGGGCGTTGGATTCGCGGCAGGTGTCGTGGATGGTCTCGAGCGGCGCACCGGACAGCTCGAACTGGCCACCCGGCTCCAGCGAGATCGCGCCCTGGCCCGCGCTGCCGAACAGGCCGATGATGCGGCCGTCGTCGATGATCGCTTCCCATCCCGACAGCGCCTGCATGCGCGCCAGGAGTTCGCCGATGCCGCGTTCGCCCTCGTAGGGCACCGGCGACAGGTCCTCGGTGTAGAAGCCGAACTTCTCGTGCTCGGTCCCGATGCGGAACTGCGAGACGGGCTTTTCGCCCGACGCCAGATGAGCGGTCAGATCCTCGACCGAGGTGACCGGCGTCAGATCGGTCGTATCGCGCGCCATGCTCGTCCTTCGAATGGTTCAGCCGGCCCTGCCGGCAGGCGGAGTCCCGCAACTGGAATGTCGGCACTGCCGATTTTCCGGTCGGATCGCAACATAAATCGTGTTGACGGTGTGGCCAGTCCGGCGCGCCTCAGCCCGACCGCCAGTCGCCGATCGCGGCCTGAAGCACGGCCATGGCGGCCACGGCGGCGGTGTCGGCCCGCAGGATGCGGGGGCCCAGCGAGATGGCGGTCACGAAGTCGGCAGCACTGAGCCGCTCGCGCTCCTCGCCCGACAAGCCGCCTTCGGGACCGATCAGCAGAGCGAACGGTTCCCGGGCAAGCGCGCGCAGCGTGTCGATGGGGCTGGCCTCGTCGGCCCGCTCGTCGCAGAAGACCAGCCGGCGTCCTGCGTCCCAGCGATCGAGCATGTCGGCGAATTTGACCGGCTCCCGGCATTCGGGAATCGACAGGATGCCGCATTGCTCGGCGGCCTCGACCGCATTGGCGCGCATGCGGTCGGTGTTGAGCCGCGTCGCCTGGACATGCTGGGTCATCACCGGCTGCAGCACGCCAGCGCCCATCTCCACCGCCTTCTGGACCATGTAGTCGAGCCGGGCATGCTTCAGCGGCGCAAAGAGATAATGCAGATCGGCCGGCGGAGTCTGGGCCCGGACCCTGTCCCGGGGAACGATGTCCAGCTTCTTCTTCGCCGCCTTGACCAGGTCGCACCGCCATTCGCCGTCGCGGCCGTTGAAGGCCAGCACCTGGCTGCCCTCGCCAAGACGCATGACGTTGAGAAGGTAGTTCGCCTGCGCCGGCGTGGCCGCCACCGGCGTGTCTGCCGCCAGATCCGTGTCGAGATACAGGCGCGGGCTCTTGAAGTCATGGTTCGGCATATGCGCGTCGTCCTTCCCCCGGGCCGCGGCGCGGCCCGATGCGGCATCGTGTCCGCATGGCGGCGAAACCTAATCTCCGCGCAGTCATTGTCACGCGAAACCCTCCGACACGAAGAAGGAACTCGCATGGATCTCCAGATCAAGGACCGCGTCGCGCTGATCACCGGCGCCACAGACGACATGGGCTTCGAGACCGCCCGCATCCTGGCCGCCGAGGGGTGCAAGCTGGTCCTGTCCGACAAGGAGATCACGCAGCTCCAGAAGGATGCCGCGACCCTCGACGCAGAAATCCTCTGCGTGGCGGCGGACGTGACCGACCAGGCCGCCGTCGATGCCATGGCGCGGCAGGCGCTGGATCGCTTCGGCCGGATCGACATCGTGCTCCACACGGCGGGCATCACCGGCGCGAAGGGGCACCCGCTGGAGGTCGCCGATGCGGACCATCGGGAAGCCTGGGAGATCGACTTCCTCTCGGCCGTCCGCGTCGCGCGGGCGACATTCCCGACCATGCGCCAGAACGGCTGGGGCCGCTTCGTCTGCATCACCTCGGAGAATGCGGTGCAGCCCTATTGGGACGAGGCGACCTACAACACCGCCAAGGCCGCGCTGGCCGCCTTCGTGAAGAACCTCTCCTACAAGGAGGCCGAGCACGGCATCCTGTGCAACACCGTGTCGCCGGCCTTCATCGAGACCCAGATGACCGACGGGATGATGGAAAAGCGCTCAAAGGAGCTGGGCGTTTCCTTCGACGAGGCCGTCGAGAGCTTCCTGGAAGAGGAGCGGCCGGGCATCGCCCTGAAGCGCCGCGGCCGCGCGGAAGAGGTCGCGGCTGCGATCGCGCTGATCGTCTCGGAGCGGGGTTCCTTCATCAACGGCTCGAACATGCGGGTCGATGGCGGCTCGGTGCAGGCCGTCCAGAACTGACCCGAACGAGAAAGGCCGGCGGGATCGGATCCCGCCGGCCTTCGCATGTCCCAGCTGGTGCATCATTTTGGACCGCAACGCTTCGGCCTGGTGTCGGTCGGACTACGGCTTGATCGGGCCGTCGATACGGCTCGGCGGGACCGGGTCGGAGGCCGGGAAGGTCTCGTCGAGCGCCTCGTCGAGTTCTTCCTCCTCGGTCATCGGGCGATCGCCGCCGCCGTGCGATGCGTCGTTCTGGCCCGTCTTGCGCTCCTCGCGGGGTTCGCGCGGGTCATCGTTCACGGTGCTGTCCGTGGCAGATTCGTTTGGTGTGTTCATCGGGTGGGCTCCATTCAACGTTGCCGACGAAACGGCGTGGTCGGCGCCTCGTTCCACCCCGCGACCATTTCAGCCGGGCCATATCGGCCAGCCCGTCAGGTGGGCCGGGCCACCAGTGCCGCGGCCACCCCCGCGCCGACGAGGCATGAGCCGCCGAGGCGGATGACGAGTTTCATGACCGAGGGGCGGCGCACGACATCGCGCGCACGGGCGGCGAGCTGCGCATAGACGAAGGCGTTGGCCACCGCGAGCACCACGAAGAGCGCGACGAAGACCGCCGCCTGGGGCCAGTAGGGCCGGCCGGAATCGAGAAATTGCGGCACGAAGGCCACGAAGAAGACGATCCCCTTGGGATTGAACAGGGTGACCAGGAAGGCGTCGCGGAAGATGCGGGACGGTCGCGCGGCGCTCAGGTGTGGCAGCGCCGCAGCCACGGGATCGGCCGTGTCAGGGACGTCGGAGGCGTATCGCGACAGGGTGGTTCGCCACATGGCGATGCCCATCCACACCAGATAGGCCGCGCCGACCCATTTCAGCGCGATGAAGGCGGTGGCCGAGGCCGAGAGCAGGGCGCCGACGCCGATCAGGGACAGGCTCGCCGCCACGAGATCGCCGAGCCCGACGCCGAGGACGCTGGCCAGCGCGACGCCGCGTCCGTGGGCCAGCGCCTGACCGATCACCATGATGATGGTGGGGCCCGGAATGACCAGCAGGATCAGCGAGGCGAGCGCGAAGGCGGCGAGCGTGGCGGGATCGACGGGCATGGATGTTCCGGTAAAGCCTGTGGGACAGCGGAAGAGAGCCACCGGTATGCGCTCCGGTCAAGCCGGCTGGCGATCACGCGGGCCGTGCATCGCCGATGACACCCCCCAATGCGATGGCCGGAGCCGGCCGTCGGGCGAATGATGCGTCAGTCGACGATGACGATGTGCAGCGCCCGCGGGCCGTGGGCGCCCAGAAGCAGCGTCTGCTCGATGTCGCCCGAGCGCGACGGGCCGGTGATGAAATTCAGCGACCGCGGCATCTCGCCCTTGCCGTAGCGCTCGCGCAGCATCGGGAACACGGCCTCCATGTCGCCGCCGATGTTGCCGGCCCTGACCACCACGATGTGGTTTTCGGGCAGGAAGTTCAGGCTCGTCGGATTTTCCGGACCGGACACCAGCACCAGGGTCCCGGTCTCGGCGATGGCGGCCTCGGCGTGGGAGAGACCGTTGAGGTCCTCGCCGTCGCTAACGCCGTGGCGAATGGTCAGGGAGGTCTCCCCGAAATCGGCGCCCGAAAGGCGCGGATCCTCGCTCATCCTGAGGTCGGCGGGGAAATTGTTCTCGCGCAGCCAGCGCGACACCTCGTCCGGCAGCGCGTCATAGCCGGCGATCCGCGCGATCGAAGCGTTGGCGCGCTCGGCCATGCGGATGAACAGCGCGACCTGCTCGTCATGGGGCAGTTGCCCGCGCTGCGGCACGATGCCGACCGGGGCGCCGGCCAGCCGCGCCTCGACGACGCGCTTGCGCTCGGGATCGTTGGGGCGGGCGCCGTTGGAGCGGCGGATGCGGCCGAGCACGGCCTCGCGGGTGGAAGCGCTCATCGGGTCTCTCCCGTCGTCGCATGGGGTCGCTGGGCGTATTCCTGCATGAAGGTGCGGCCCTCCGGCGCCGGCAGGTCGCGCCATTTGGTCCATCCGCCGGCCAGCGGCAGGGAGGCGAAGCGGCGCTTGCGGCCCGCAGCCATCTTCAGCATCGGCATCGCGATCGACACCGCCGCCCGGTAGAGCGCCGGACGCCGTGCGAAGAAGGCCCAGACGCCGAGGCCGGCGCGCTGGGTCCTGGGCTGCAGGTGGCTCTCGAATTCCTTCTCGCGCCAGTGCCGCATCATCTTCGGCAGCGGAATGCGCATCGGGCAGACCGCCTCGCAGCGGCCGCAGAAGGTCGAGGCGTTCGGCAGATGGCCGGACTTGTCGACACCGATGAGGGACGGCGTCAGCACGGCGCCCATCGGGCCGGGATAGACCCAGCCGTAGGAGTGGCCCCCGACGGCGTGATAGACCGGGCAATGGTTCATGCAGGCGCCGCAGCGGATGCAGCGCAGCATTTCCTCGAACTCGGTGCCCAGCATGTTGGAGCGGCCGTTGTCGAGGAGGATGACATGATACTCCTCCGGCCCGTCCAGATCCTCGGCCCGCTTCGGTCCGGTCGAGAGGGTGGTGTAGACGCTCATGTCCTGGCCCGTGGCCGAGCGCGCCAGGATGCGCAGGATCTGGGCGGTGTCCTCCAGCGTCGGCACCAGCTTCTCGATCGAGGCGAGCACCACGTGGCACTTGCCCAGGAGCTGCGTCAGGTCGCCATTGCCCTCGTTGGTGACGATGACGGACGTTCCTGTCTCGGCGATCAGGAAGTTCGCGCCGGTCACGCCGATGTCGGCCTCGGCGTATTTCTTGCGCAGGATCTCGCGGGCCTCGCCGAGCAGCGTCTCCGGCTCCACCAGATTGCGGTTGGGATCGAGGTCGACATGGACGCGGCGGAAATCCGCCTCGACCTGATCGCGGGTGACGTGGACCGCCGGGGCGATGATGTGGCTGGGGTGCTCGCCGCGCAGCTGGATGATGTATTCGCCGAGATCGGTCTCGATCGGCACGATGCCGTTCTCTTCCAGGAAGGCGTTGAGCCCGATCTCCTCGGAGATCATCGTCTTGCCCTTGGTGACGGTCTTCGCCTTCCGCTTCTTCGCGATGTCGAGGAAGATCCTGCGGGCGTGGTCCGCATCCTCGGCGAAATGCACGATGCCGCCCGACGCCTCCACCTTGGCCACATAGGCCTCGATGTAGAGATCGAGGTGCTTGAGCGTGTGGTTCTTGATGGCGACCGCGTTGTCGCGCAGGGCGTCGAATTCCGGCAGGCCATCGACGGCGTTCTGGCGCTTGTCGATGAAGCCCTTCTCGACATGGCCGAGCGCCCGCTGAAGCTCGACATCGGCGAGCGCCTTGACGGTATTGGCCTTGAAGGTGTGCGAGGTGATCTGCATGGGACGGGCCTATTCGGGCATGAAATCGGGGTCGCGGAGCTGCGCGGCGGTCCAGGGGCAAGTTTCGGGGAAGACGGCGCGTGACAGGCCCGTTTCCTTGGCAGCTTCCCGGACCGCCTGGGGATAGATGTCGGCGATGATCGACCCGGCACTGGCGTGCAGCGCCCGGTTGCGGGCCTCGCGGCGTTCGACGTGGTGACGCTCGCGCACGATGGTCAGGTCCCAGGAGCGCGATCTGCGCTCCGGCTGATACTGCCATTTCAGCAGATGGACGATGAGAACCCGGTAGCTCGATTCCAGCGCATGCAGCTGTTCGCTTCCCAAGCTCTCGATCTCATCGGCGAGGTTCGGCAGGTCCAACTCGCCAAAGCGGCCCATGCGCAGCAGCCGGGCCTGCTCCAACGCCCAGCCGTAGACGTCGTCCGCATAGAGCGGGCGGCTCCCGTCATCCTGCTTGTCCTTGGCGAGGCTCATGGCTCCGTGTCCTTGCTGCGGGCTCGACAAATCTATCGTGCCGGCATGGGAAAAGCAGCCGGCAGGAGCGCGGTCAGGCCGCCGGTCACAGCTTGCCGCCGATCGGCGGCGCGTCGGTCATGCCGGCGAGCACTTCCGCCACGTGGCGGACCTCGACCGCGATGTTCTCGCGCTTCAGCTTGCCGTCCATGTTCATCAGGCAGCCCAGGTCACCGGCCAGCAGCATGTCAGCGCCGGTCATGCCGACATTGCGCGCCTTCTTGGTGACGATGGCGTTGGAGACGTCGGGATATTTGATGCAGAAGGTGCCGCCGAAACCGCAGCAGACTTCCGAATCGCGCAATTCGGTCAGTTCCAGCCCCTCGACGCTGTCGAGCAGCATGCGCGGCTGCGCCTTGACGCCGAGTTCGCGCAGGCCCGAGCAGGAATCGTGGTAGGTGGCGGTGCCCTCGACCCGGGCCGTCACCGCCGTCATGCCGCGCACGTCGGCGAGGAAGCTGACGAGCTCGAAGACCTTTTCGGAGAAGGCCGCCGCCCGCGCTTCCCATTCGGGATCACCGGCAAAGAGTTCGGGATAGTGCTTCTTCAGCATGGCGGCGCAGGAACCGGACGGCGCGACCACGTGATCGAAGCCCTCGAAGGCGGCGATCACCTGTTCGGCGATGGCCCGCGTGTCGGCCCGGTCGCCGGAATTGTAGGCCGGCTGGCCGCAGCAGGTCTGCGCCGTGGGCACGACCACGTCGCAGCCGGATTCCTCCAGCAGCTTGATCGTCGCGAAGCCGACGCTCGGGCGGAACAGGTCGACCAGGCAGGTAACGAACAGTGCCACCTTCGGGCGGGACTGATTGCGAACGGCATTCTCGCTCAATGGGTTCTCCTCCGATGCCTTTCGTCGCACATCGGTGGCGGCGACGGCAACGTGACAAGTTTGGAACCGTTCTGATCCGGTTTGGCGACAATCGCAATTCCTGCTTGGTATCGAGCCCGGCGATCGGATAGCAAGGGCGGCGCCGCAAAGGGGGAATGATGAGCCGGATCACGTTGCGCAAAGCCTCCCTCGATCGATTTCCCACCGATCCGCGCCGGGCCGCCGTGCTGGGCGAACTGCATGCCCGGCCGTTTCCGCTGATCAAACTGCCGCGCGCGCTGGTGGTGCTCGCCTTCATGCACGACGATCACGGCGAAGCGGATCTCGCGATTCTTTCCGAGATGTCGGTGCGGCGCGGCGTGCCGCCGCCGGCCAAGGATGCGCGTACCCATTCGTTTGCCTTCGGCAAGGGCAAGCTTCGCTGGGAGCGGCACACCGAGTTCTGCACCTATTCCTGGGAAGGGCCGCCGCCGGAGCAGTTCGGCGATCCGGTCGAGGGCCATCCCTTCGGCGCCGAGTTCCAGGCGCCGGGACCCTTCATCTCGGGCGTCCATCTGGAGCTGCGGCCCAACGACGCTGCCGGCCAGGCTGCGCTCCAGAGCTTCGACAAGACCAGCTACTGCCATTCGGTGATGGAGAGCGGGCTTGCCCAGGCCGCCACGGATTTCCGCCAGGACGGCGACGGCATGACGCGGATGCTGGTGCTCGACGACGGCCTGCCGCCGCAGCGCGCCGGTGCCCTGGCCATGCGGCTCGTGGAGGTGGAGATCTACCGCACGCTGGCGCTTCTCGGCCTGCCGCTGGCCCATACGGTCGGCCCCGCGGTCGCGTCCCTCGAAGGCCGCCTGATGTCGATCACCGAGGAGATGAAGGGCGGCGACGAGGACAGTCGCCAGCTCCTGCAGGAGATCACGCTGGCCGCAGCCGAGGTCGAGGCGTCGGCAGCCTCGGTGCTGTACCGCTTCGGCGCCAGCCGGGCCTATGACGAGATCGTCAGCGAACGGCTCGCCTCGATCGGCGAACAGCCGATCGCCGGCCAGGAAAGCTGGAGCGCCTTTCTCAAGCGCCGCATGGGTCCGGCCATGCGCACCTGCCGCGCCATCGAGGAGCGGCAAGCCAATCTGTCGGAGAAGCTGAGCCGCGCCGCCAATCTCCTGCGTACGCGCATCGACGTGGAACTGGAGCACCAGAACCGTGACCTGCTCACGTCGATGGACCGGCGGGCACGGCTGGCGCTGCGCCTGCAGCAGACGGTCGAAGGCCTGTCGGTCGCAGCCATCGGCTATTACGTGGTCGGCCTGTTCGGCTACATCGCCAAGGCACTGGAACACGAGGGGCTTCCGGTGTCCTCGACCGTTCTCGTCGCGGCCTTCGTGCCGGTGGCCCTCCTGGGAGTCTGGCTGATCGTGCGCCGGATCCGCCGACGCCACCTGCACGGCACCGAGGAGGGGCACTGACGGCAGGGCCATTCGCCGCGCGTGTGGACGCAGGCGTCGCTGGCGCCTAAAAGTCACAACGTACAGGGAGTGAGCCATGTCCGTCTTGATGCCCAAGCCTTCCGAGGCGATCCTCGGGCGCCGCCAGTCGATCGTCGATGCCCTGCGGGCAATCGTGCCGGGCGAGGGCGTGGTCGATGCGGCCAACGAAATGGCCGTGTTCGAATCCGACGGGCTCACCGCCTATCGCCAGATGCCGCTGGTCGTCGTCCTGCCGTCGACCGTCGAGCAGGTGGCCCGGGTCCTGAAATACTGCCATACCAACGAGATTCCGGTCGTGCCGCGCGGCTCCGGCACGTCACTGTCGGGCGGTGCCCTGCCGCTTAAGGACGGGGTGCTGCTGGTCCTGTCGAAGTTCAACCGGGTGCTGGAGATCGACTACGACAATCGCTGCGCCGTCGTGCAGCCGGGCGTCACCAATCTCGGCATCACCAAGGCGGTGGAAGGCGAGGGCTTCTATTACGCGCCCGACCCCTCGTCGCAGATCGCCTGCTCGATCGGCGGCAATGTCGCGGAGAATTCCGGCGGCGTGCATTGCCTGAAATACGGCCTCACCGCCAACAACGTCACGGGCATCGAATTCGTCACCATCGAGGGCGAGGTGGTGCGCCTCGGCGGCAAGCATCTGGATTCGGAGGGCTACGACTTTCTCGGCTTGATGACCGGTTCGGAGGGGCTCCTCGGCGTCGTGACCGAGGTCACGGTCCGCATCCTGCAGAAGCCGGAAACGGCGCGGGCGGTGCTGATCGGCTTTCCCACCTCGGAACAGGCCGGCGAATGCGTCGCGGCAATCATCGCCAAGGGTGTCATACCCGCGGGTATGGAGATGATGGATCGTCCGGCGATCCATGCCGCCGAAGACTTCGTGCATGCCGGCTATCCGCGCGACGTCGAGGCGCTGCTGATCGTCGAGCTGGACGGTCCGGGCGCGGAAGTGGACCATCTCCTCGCCGAGATCGAGGCGATTGCCGACGCCAACGGTGCCACGGTCACCAAGGTGTCCAATTCTGAAGAGGAACGCGCGGCGTTCTGGGCCGGCCGCAAGGCCGCATTCCCGGCCGTCGGCCGCATCTCGCCGGATTATTACTGCATGGACGGCACCATTCCCCGCAAGGAACTGCCGCGGGTGCTGGCCGGGATGAAGGCCTTCTCCCAGAAATACGACCTGCGCGTCGCCAACGTCTTTCATGCCGGCGACGGCAACCTGCATCCGCTGATCCTCTACGACGCCAACAAGGACGGCGAACTGCACCGGGCCGAGGAGTTCGGCAACGACATCCTGCGCCTGTGCGTGGAAGTCGGCGGCGTGCTGACCGGCGAGCACGGCGTCGGCGTGGAGAAGCGCGACCTGATGCCGGTGATGTTCTCCGAGGACGATCTGCGCCACCAGCAGCGGGTGAAATGCGCCTTCGACGACAAGCACCTGCTCAATCCGGGCAAGGTCTTCCCGCAGCTCCAACGTTGCGCCGAACTCGGCCGCATGCATGTCCACAAGGGCCAGGTGGCCTTTCCCGACCTGCCGAGGTTCTGACAATGAGCGCCGTCGAGACACTCCCGTCGATGAAGAACGTGCCGCCGATGGATGAGGCGCGCTTCCTGAAATTTCTCGAAGCCTGCGCGGAAGATGAGCGCTGGGAACTGATCGATGGGGAGCCGATACGGATGATGCATCCGCCAAGTCTCAAGCATCAACGGATCGGATCGAATCTCGAGCGGCTGCTCAATGACGCCTTGGAATCGACGCGTCCCGATCTTGACGCAATGCGCGAGATCGGCCTGTCGGTGCCGGCGCATCCCGGCTTTCGCCCGCAGGTCGATGTGGCAATCATCGACCGGCAGCCGACCGGGATCTATTTTGCCGAGCGCTTCTATCTGGCGGCGGAAGTGTTATCCGACGCCAACACACCGGATTTCATCAGCACCAAGCGGCTGCGCTACGCCGACCATCCCGACTGCCTGCATGTTCTGATCCTCTCCCAGACGGACCGCGCCGTCGAGGTCTGGTCACGCTCGAATGGATGGCAAGGGCTCGTCTACCGCTCGGCGGATGACCGGATCGTGCTCCCGGAATTCGGCTTCTCCTGCCAGCTCCGGGACCTGTATGCGCGGACGGATCTGGCATGAGCGTCGCGCCGGATCGTCCGACGGCTTCGACGCTGCGCCCGACAACCCCGCAGGACGTTCGCGACATCGTCGCTGCCGCGATCTCCGCCGAGGAGCCGCTGGCGATCGAGGGTGCCGGCTCCAAGCGCGGTCTCGGCCGGCCGGTGCAGGCGGCGCGCACCCTGTCGCTGTCGGCCATGACCGGCGTGACGCTCTACGAGCCGGAGGAGCTGGTCCTGTCGGCGCGCGCCGGCACGCCTATCGCCGAGGTCGAGACGCTGCTCGACCAGGCCGGCCAGCGCCTGGAATTCGAGCCGCTGGACTACGGTCCGCTACACGGGCTGGAGCCGGGGCAGGGCACGATCGGTGGCGTCGTCGCCTGCAATCTCGCCGGTCCGCGGCGGCTGAAGCATGGCGCCGCGCGCGATCATATCCTCGGGGTTCACGCCGTTTCCGGCCGGGGCGAGATGTTCAAGTCCGGTGGCCGGGTGGTGAAGAACGTCACCGGCTACGACCTCTCCAAGGGCCTGACCGGTTCCTTCGGGACGCTGGCGGTGATGACCGACGTGACGCTGAAGGTGTTGCCCAAGACCGAGACGGAGACGACCATCGTACTGCGCGGCCTCGCCGACGCGGCGGCGGCCGGCGCGATGGCCGCCGCCATGGGCTCGTCGGCCGAAGCCTCGGGCGCCGCCCATCTGCCGATGTATGTCGCCGCGCGCGTTGCCGGCGGCATGCTCGGCAAGGACGCCGCGACCTTGATCCGGCTGGAAGGGTTCGGCCCGTCCGTCGCAGCCCGCTCCGCCTATCTGACGGCTGCCGTCGAGAAGGTCGGCGCGGTGGAGCATCTGCATGGCGAGGAATCGCGCGCCGTCTGGCGCGACGTGCGCGATGCCAGGCCCTTCGTCGACGGGACGCAGAAGCCGGTCTGGCGCCTGTCGGTGACCCCGACGCGCGGCCACGAGATTGTCATGAGCCTGCGCATGCAGTCGGCGATCGACGCCTTCTACGACTGGCAGGGCGGGCTGATCTGGCTGCGCATGGAGGGCGCGCCGGAAGCCGAACTGGTGCGCGAGACGCTCCGGCGCTTCGGCGGCGGCCATGCGACGCTGGTGCGCGCCTCCGACGGCGTGCGCGCGGCGACCGCGGTGTTCCAGCCGCAGCTGGGCCCCCTGGCGGGCCTCGCCAGCCGCCTGAAGCAGCAGTTCGACCCCGCCGGTGTGCTCAATCCGGGACGGATGGGGTAGGATGTGGGATGAGGAGGCGACCATGAACGCAAGCGAGATCCTGTCGCGCGATCCCGACGTCATGTCGGGTGCGCTGGTCTTCAAAGGCACGCGCGTGCCCGCTGACGCGCTATTCGAAAACCTGGCTGCCGGCATGGCCCTGGCAGAATTCCTGGCGAATTTTCCGACCGTGTCGCGCGCGCAGGCCGAAGGAGCGTTGCTCGTTGCGAGCAAGGATCTCGAGCGTCTGGTCGCTTGAGAACAATGGCGATCCTTGATGAATCGGTGCCGCGGGACCTTGTCGCGGCGCTTGTAGCTGAACGATGTCAGGTCGTTCCCTTTCCGAACGGCTGGAAGGGTCTGAAAAACGGCATGCTGCTGGACCGGCTGGAGGCCGAGGGATATGCCGCCCTGGTCACGTGCGATCGGACCATGCGGTTCCAGCAAGCGATTGCCAAGCGATCGGTCGACCTCGTCGTGCTCCCCGATCAGCGGCTTGCCCGCTTGCTGCCAATCGCCCGGAATATTGGTGTAGCGGTCGGTTTAACCTCGCCCGGCGAAGTCATCCTCGTGGACGCCTCAGGCCGCGCCGACGTCGTTTCCCATAGAAGATAGCCCATCATGCAAACCACATTCTCCCCCGCGCAGCTCGCCAATCCCGAGATCGCACAGTCCGAGCAGATCATCCGCAAATGCGTGCATTGCGGCTTCTGCACGGCGACCTGCCCGACCTATGTCACCCTCGGCAACGAGCTCGACAGTCCGCGCGGGCGCATCTACCTGATCAAGGAGATGCTGGAGAACGACCGGCCGGCGGACGAGAAGACCGTCACCCATATCGACCGCTGCCTGTCGTGCCTGGCCTGCATGACGACCTGCCCGTCGGGCGTGAACTACATGCATCTGGTCGACCATGCCCGCACGCATATCGAGCGCACCTACAAGCGGCCGCTGGCCGACCGGATGATCCGCCGGGTGCTGGCGATGACGCTGCCCTTTCCCGACCGGTTCCGGGCGAGCCTGGTCATGGCGCGGCTCGGCCGTCCCTTCGCCGGGCTGTTCGCGGCGATCAAACCTCTGAAGCCCTTGGCGGCGATGCTGAAGCTGGCACCGGGGACGGTACCGCCGAAGTCGCAGGTCAACGCACCCGGGGTGCGGCCCGCCGAGGGGCCGCGCCGCAAGCGCGTGGCGCTGCTGCGCGGCTGCGCCCAGTCGGTGCTCGATCCCAAGATCAACGAGGCGACGGTGCGGCTTCTCAACCGGCTCGGCGTCGAGGTGGTGGTGCCGGAAGGCGAGGGCTGCTGCGGCGCGCTGGTCCATCACATGGGGCAGGAAGCCCCGGCGCTGGAGTTCGCCCGCCGCAATGTCGATGTCTGGTCGCGCCTGGCGGAGACTGACGAACTCGACGCGATCGTCATCACCGCCTCGGGCTGCGGCACGACCATCAAGGATTACGCCCACATGCTGCGCCTGGATCCGGCCTATGCCGAGAAGGCGGCGCGGGTGTCGGCCCTGGCCAAGGACGTCACCGAGTTCCTGTCCGAGATGGAGTTGCCGCTGCCGGTCAACGCGACGGACCTCGTCGTCGCCTATCATTCCGCCTGCTCCATGCAGCACGGCCAGAAGATCACCAGGGCGCCGAAGGTGCTGCTGGCGCAGGCCGGCTTCACGGTGCGCGACGTGCCCGAGGGCCATATTTGCTGTGGCTCGGCCGGCACCTACAACATCCTGCAGCCGGAGATCGCGACCACCCTGCGCGACCGCAAGGTGCGGAACATCGAGGCGATCGCGCCTCAGGTGATCGCCACCGGCAATATCGGCTGCATGACGCAGATCGGCTCGGGCACGCGCATCCCGATCCTGCACACGGTCGAGCTCCTGGACTGGGCCTTCGGCGGCACAAGGCCCGCGAGCCTCGCGGAAATCCGGCCGCGCGTCGAAGCCGGCCGCGTCGCGGCGGAATAGCGTCATACGCAAACGGCCCGCCGTTGCCGGCGGGCCGTGGATCGTGACGATCGGATCTTGCGCTCCGTCAGAGCGTCGGAGCGTCCTGTCGGACGCGCGGTGCCTTAGCCGCCGAAGATTGACGCCAGCACGTCCTGGCGGACCGTGCCGACCTCGCGGTAGAGGCCCTTCGGGCCCTGGCCGTTCGGTCCGATGACGACGACCTTGCTGCCGTTCGGGACGCGCTCGTACAGATGCTCGACGTCCTGGTTCATCATCCGGATGCAGCCCGAGGACATGTTCTGGCCGATGGTCCAGGGCTGGTTGGTGCCGTGGATCCGGAACAGGGAATCGCGGCCGCCGCGATAGAGATACAGGGCCCGCGCGCCCAGCGGGTTGGCGGGGCCGCCCTTCATGTGGGCCGGCAGGATGCGGCCCTTGGCACGCTCGCGCTTGATCATCGACGGCGGCGGAGTCCAGCCCGGCCATTCCGCCTTGCGTCCGACGCTCATGCGGCCCGACCAGCCGAAGCCTTCGCGGCCGACGCCGACGCCGTAGCGGGTGGCAAGGCCATTGCCTTCGACGAAGTAAAGGAACTTGCGCTGGGAATCGACGATGATCGTGCCCGGCTTCTCACCGGTCTCGATGCGGACCTGGCGGCGATGATACTCGGCGGCTGGACCACGCTGGGCGAGCGCGCGTCCCTGGGTGCGCGCGGCGGCGCGCTCGGCGCTGACCGTGACCCACTGGTTGGTGGCGTGGTCGTAGCGCCGCACGTCCTCGGCGCTAGCCCCTGATGTCACGGCCATCGCCAGGATGGTCGAGAGGCCGGCTCCGGCCCATCGTGTCCAGGTCTGCATGTGGGAAACTCCCTATCTTTCGGCGGTTCGGGGCGCTGCCGGCCAGTTCCCGCACGTCATTGTCGTCATTGTGCCATGGTTTGAACGCATTCCGGAGATGCCGGTGGCTTCGATTCATGCGTTCCGTTCAGGAAAGTTGGGGCTGTTGCATTCAGATCACGACGACCTTCGTTCCCACCTTCACCCTGTCGTAGAGTTCCATCACGTCCTGGTTGCGCATGCGGATGCAGCCCGAGGAGACGGCACGGCCGATGGTCCAGGGCTGGTTGGTGCCGTGGATGCGGTAGAGGGTGGAGCCGAGATACAGGGCGCGGGCGCCCAGCGGATTGGCCTCGCCGCCCTTCATGTGGGCCGGCAGGATCCGCCCCTTGCGACGCTCGCGGGCGATCATCTCCTTGGGCGGTGTCCAGCTCGGCCATTCGGCCTTGCGCGTGACCGGATGCCGGCCCTTCCAGCCGAAACCGGGCTTGCCGACGCCGACGCCGTAGCGGCGCGCCGTGCCGTCGTGGCCGATATGGTAGAGGAACTTCGCCCGCGCATCGACGACGATGGTGCCGGGTGCCTCCTTGCCGCGATAGGGCACGGTCTGGGGCAGGAATTGCGGATCGATCTGGTTCGGCGCGGCAAGCTGCCGGCCCGCCAGCGCGGCCTGCTGCTGGCCGGTGACCGGTACCGCGGTCCTCGCGCCGCCGGGCAGATAGCCGGCGCGCACGCCCGGTACCGGGGTTCCGACACGCTGGCGCATGGCGGGCTGCGCATAACCCGGGCGCACGACGAGCCGCGCACCGGACGGGGCGGCGGGCATGGCGGCGCGGCGGCCACCGAGCACGACCCCCGCCGCCGCAGCGCCGCGGGAGCCATGGGCAGGCGCGAGTTGCAGCAGCCAGCGGTCGGCAAGATCGGGCGCGATCTCGACCGGCGGCAGGGTACGGTATCGCTCCTGCGCCTGGCTCGCCGCGGGGCAGGCCAGGATCGCCATGAGGCCGACGAGCGCGCGCCGGGCGGATATCGGAATCGCCATGTTGTTCCTCGATTGCCGGACGGTGAGACGGGCTCGCACCCGCCGCTTCGACCGCAAGCCTCGTCGGAAACGGCAAGGGAATGGTAAATGGGACTGGCAAAATCCGCAGCCGGAACGGAAACAGTTCCATAAGGTTAAGCAGCAGTGTCACGGCATGGTTAAGCCGGAGTTGCGCGCCGCTGGGGCGCTGCAGCCACACCCTGCGCGAAAACTTGCCGCGCGCGCTTCCTGCATGTTGTGCAGTGCAGCATTTCAGCTATCGTAAGGTCACGCGGCCAGGCCGGTCGCATCGGCGGTCACCAGAAACCGCACAGGGGCAACGCACGCAAGGCAGAACCGGCCGCCACTTCGGGGGCGACCGCCCCACACCCTTTCGAGATGGCCGCCGGAGCGGCCGAAGGGAACCTGCCATGATTGCCCTGACCCTCATCGTCTGCCTCAACGCCGCTCCTGCGGACTGCCGACTGGAAGACGTCGCCTTCGACGGCTCCATTATGCAGTGCGCGCTGTTCGGCCAGGCTGCCGCAGCCGACCAACTGAAGGCGCGGCCGAAATGGCACCTGAAGCGCTATCGCTGCCGGGCCGGCCGCTCGACCAACGCCTGAAGCCATCGCAGACCGCATCGGCGCGGCTTGCCAGCCGGTCGGACGGCTGCGAAGAATGCGGCATGCTGGACGATGCGACCCCAAGCGAGACGCCGCCCGACGGCCTGATCCGCGGCCCCGATGGCCATCTGCGGTGCTCCTGGCATGGCGGCGACGATCTATATCGCCGCTACCATGACGAGGAATGGGGCCGGCCGAGTGCGGACGACGACCGGCTCTACGAGAAGCTCTGCCTGGAGGGCTTCCAGGCCGGCCTGTCCTGGCTGACCATCCTGCGCAAGCGGGCGGCCTTTCGCGAACTGTTCCACGGCTTTGCCATCGCGCGGGTGGCGTCGATGGACGATGCGGATGTCGAGCGGATCGTCCTTGACCCGCGCATCATCCGCCATCGCGGCAAGATCGTTTCGGCGATCAACAATGCCCGCCGCGTCGAGGCAGTGCGCGCCGAGCACGGCTCGCTGGCGCAATTCCTGTGGCGTCATGCGCCCCCTAACGACGAGCGGCCCGCGGTCGTGACCACGGAATGGCTGCGCGCCAATCCCGTCACGCCCGCCTCCACGCGCCTGTCCAAGGCGCTGAAGACGGCCGGCTTCAGCTTTGTCGGCCCCACCACGATCTACGCCTTCATGCAGTCCATGGGCTTCGTCAACGACCACGTCGACGGATGCTGCATGCGCGACGCCTGCGACACCGCCCGCGCGGGGTTCGAGCCGCCGATGTGATACCGGTCCGCGCTTGATCTGACTCGGTTGTGATTGTCTTGTTTTGGGTGAGCGTGATTCCCTGTTCCCGCCAATGGAGGGAACGAGCGATGGCCTTGAAAATAAACGAG
>NZ_JAZHLI010000061.1:0-24472 GCF_036549475.1 Aurantimonas sp. A2-1-M11
TACCGCCTCGTCGGACACAGCCATTCCCGCAATCTCCCAATCGAATCAATTGGGAACCCACAGATTCAGTACTTGCACCAAATGTCACGCGCCAACTCACCCGATTGCCCTGCCGGCGCGCGGCTTTGACGTGGCCGCGCGCGGCCGCTAGGTTCGCGATGCAAAATCCAGGGTGATCGAAGGCGAGATGGCGGACAGCATCAGGAACGTTGGGATCGTCGGGGCGGGCCAGATGGGGTCCGGCATCGCCCATGTCTCGGCTCTCGCCGGATATGGTGTGACGCTCTACGACATTTCCGGGGACCGCGCGGCCGCGGGCCTCGAGAAGATCGCCGCGACCCTCGACCGCCAGCTGGCGTCCCAGAAGATCACCCGCGACGACCGCGACCAGGCGATGGCGCGGATCGTGACCACCACCGACACGGCGGCCCTCGGCACCGCCGACCTCGTCATCGAGGCGGCGACCGAGGACGAGACGGTCAAGCGGAAGATCTACCGCGAGATCTGCCCGCACCTGGCCCCCGGCGCCATCCTGGCCACCAACACCTCATCGATCTCGATCACCCGGCTCGCCTCGGCGACCGACCGGCCCGAGCGCTTCATGGGCATCCACTTCATGAACCCGGTGCCGGTGATGAAGCTGGTCGAGCTGGTGCGCGGCATCGCTACCGAGGATTCGACCTTCGAGCAGGCGCGGCACTACGTGACCGCCCTCGACAAGACGATCAGCGTGTCGGAGGATTTTCCGGCCTTCATCGTCAACCGCATCCTGTTGCCGATGATCAACGAGGCGATCTACACGCTGTACGAGGGCGTCGGCTCGGTGGAATCCATCGACACCGCCATGAAGCTGGGCGCCAACCACCCGATGGGGCCGCTGCAGCTGGCCGATTTCATCGGCCTCGATACCTGCCTGTCGATCATGCAGGTGCTGCATGACGGCCTGTCCGATTCCAAATACCGGCCCTGTCCGCTGCTGGTGAAATATGTCGAGGCCGGCTGGCTGGGCCGCAAGGCCGGGCGCGGCTTCTACGATTATCGCGGCGAAACGCCCGTCCCGACGCGGTAGGGCGGGGCGGAACCCGCGATTACGCGGCGAGCCGACGGAACTCGGCAATCGTGGCGGAAAGGTCGATCAGCCTGGCGGTCCTGTTGAGGATTGTAATCTGATCGGCTTTGAAAGTCTCCCGCCTCGCCAGTGCAGCGACCGTGCGCGGCGCGTCCTCCAGCCTGCGAATATCATCCAGCTTCACGTAGGTTGAGGAAATGGAAGCCGGCGTCGGGCCGACGACCGATACTGCAATGTCGGCCTGCTCGGATTTGACCAGAGCATCGATCGTCCAGGCGTGGGTCGACGCGCCCGAAAGCGCCACGTCCGACGTGACGTTTTCCGTTCCGAAGGCTTCGACCAACAGATCGAAAACCGAGGCTTCGTATGTGCGTGAAGGCGGTCGGCCAGCCGTTCGGCGGTCAGATCGATCGACCGGCGGGCCGCGTCTGCGACGATCGCAATAAGTCCTGCGGCCGTCTCAACGGTGGCATCCGCTTCGAAGATCTCGAAGTCATCGAAGCGAAGACCAGTCGCTTCGGCGACGCGGCGGCCAGCCCGCCGAAATATCGGCAGAGCTCCCATCATGTCGGCTTCGGCATAGGCGGCGCCATCATCGGTAATCCGGCAGCGATCTCCGTCGAAGGCAATTCGGACGGTGACGCACGAACCCGAAGGAAATAGGATCGGTGTCGAGATCAAGCCGCCATGATCCAGCGCGCGGACCCGCACGAGATCCCCGGCGATGCGTTTGAGAATCGTGTCCGGTGACTGGCTGTTGCTCAGAAAAGCTGCGGTGACCATGGCGGCACAGGGATCTCGATGGCATTGTCAAGCCGGAATGTATCACGGAGCTGGCGCAGCAGCGCATCAAAATCGGATGGCTCCGGGTCGATGGGCTTAGCCACCGGCAGGTTCTTCAACTGCATCTCTTCCAACCCAAGAGCAGCGTTCTCCGGAAAGTCGTGAATACTTGCCATGCAGGCACGTCCCCGCAACTCGGGTGGTCCCAACTTGTTGACATGGGGCTGGCGCGGGCGCCAATCGAGCCGGGCGATCCTGTAGTCCGTCCCACCCACGTCGATCTTGAGCTGAAAGGAGACGCGCATCTCGGGTTCGTCCGCCCAAGCTGTTCCTTCGATGGACACGCCGATCAGTTCGGGCTCGTCGCAGTCGCATGAAACGGGAATCCGCAAGTACCGGCGGCGTTGGCTGTCAGGTCGCCGGTCCAAGGGAGGAAGCGCGCGTTTTCTCGCTTCGCAGGCGCAGGCCATTTGCCACAATATGCGCTCAGCCGACGGCACGACGCCTCATTTCATTCCAGCGCTCCGTGCTGGGCCTGGTCCTCGCCGCAGTCCACAACGTCGAATTGCCGTCCGGCGACCATTCTCACGTCGGATTGTTCGACGCTCCGTCCGATCGGTCAAGTCAGCACTCCCGTTCCGCGGGACGTTCGGAACAGACGGCACCTCACGCCGGCGTGCTGCTCTCCCGCACGGCCTCGATCAGGCGGATCGCGTCGGGGCTGGCCCATTCGGCCGGACCGTTGATCGCCGCGCGGGCGCAGCCGTCGGGGCCGACGACGAGCGAGACCGGCAGGCCGAAGGCGACGCCTTCGCGCTTCAGGTCGTTGAACACGCCCATGGTCTCGTCGCGGTAGAAGGGCAGGGCCGTCAGGTTGGTCTCCGCATAGAAGCTCCTGGGCTTCTCGATGTCGCCCATGTCGACATTGATCGGCACCACGGCGAAATCCTCGCCGCCTTCCTGGCGCTCCAGCTCGTCCAGCGCCGGCATCTCCAGGCGGCAGGGCACGCACCAGGTGGCCCAGAGATTGACGAGAAGGGTCTGGCCGGCGAAGTCGGCCAGGGTGACGGCCGCGCCGTTCTCGTCGGAAAAGGCGATGGCCGACACGTCGAAGGGCGTGTCCAGCGCCTGCACCGCCGCGACCTCGCCGCGGGCCTGCGCATCCACCGCCGCGGTGATCGCGGCATTGGCCGGGCAGGCGCTGGCGGTTTCGTTGCCAGACCCGCTCTGGCTCACGTATAGGACGACACCACCCGCCGCGATGCCGCAGACCAGCGCGACCGCGGCGACGAGACCCAGCCGCCGCCCGTTCGAAGTCGATCGATTTGCTTCGGACATGTCGTCAAGAGCCCTTTCGAGTGTCCATGAGCCAGAACCCCAGCCACGTCCCCGGTACCGCCAACGCGATGTGGGGCGGACGCTTCGCCTCGGGTCCGGACGCGATCATGGAGGAGATCAACGCGTCGATCGATTTCGATCGCCGGCTTTATGAAGAAGATATCGCCGGTTCGAAAGCCCATGCCGCCATGCTGGCGGACCGGGGCATCATCACGGCGCAGGACGCAGAGAGTATCATTGCCGGTCTGGAAGAGATCCGCGTCGAGATACAGGCGGGCCGGTTCAATTTCTCGCGAGAGCGCGAGGACATCCACATGAACATCGAGGCGCGGCTGGCCGAGCTGATCGGCCCCGCCGCCGGACGCCTGCACACGGCGCGCTCGCGCAACGACCAGGTGGCGCTGGACTTCCGGCTGCACGTCAAGTCGGCCTTCCTGTCGCTGGACCAGGCGCTGACGGGCTTCATCGCAGCGCTGCTGGCCAAGGCCGAGGAACATGCCGACACGGTGATGCCCGGCTTCACCCATCTCCAAGTCGCCCAGCCGGTGACCTTCGGCCATCATTGCCTGGCCTATGTCGAGATGGCCGCCCGCGACCTGTCGCGCTGCCGCGACGCGGTGAACCGGCTGGACGAGAGCCCGCTGGGCGCCGCGGCCCTGGCCGGCACCGGCTTTGCCATCGACCGCCACATGACGGCCAAGGCGCTCGGCTTTCGCGAGCCGACGCGCAATTCGCTGGATTCGGTCTCCGACCGCGACTTCGCGCTGGAGTTCCTGTCGGTGGCGGCGATCTGCGGCACGCATCTGTCGCGCCTGGCCGAGGAGATCGTCATCTGGTCGACGCCGCAGTTCGGCTTCGTGCGCCTGTCCGACGCCTTTTCCACCGGCTCCTCGATCATGCCCCAGAAGAAGAACCCGGATGCGGCCGAACTGGTGCGCGCCAAGCCGGGCCGCATCAACGGCGCGCTGATCTCGCTGCTGACCGTGATGAAGGGCCTGCCGCTGAGCTATTCCAAGGACATGCAAGAAGACAAGGAACAGGTCTTCGACGCCATCGATTCGCTGGCCCTGGCGCTGGCGGCGGCCACCGGCATGGTGCGCGACATGACCATCCAGACCGACGCCATGCGCAAGGCGGCCGGCCACGGCTATTCCACCGCGACCGACCTAGCCGACTGGCTGGTGCGCGAACTGGGCATGCCCTTCCGCGAGGCTCATCACGTGACCGGCCGGGCCGTCGCCCTGGCCGAGGAACGCGGTGTCGGGCTGGAGGAGCTGCCGCTGGACAGCCTGCAGGAGTTGGACGCGCGGATCGGCGAGGCGGTGTTTTCCGTGCTCGGCGTCGATGCGTCGGTCAACAGCCGCACCAGCTTCGGCGGCACCGCGCCGGCCAATGTGCGCGCCCAGATCGCCTATTGGCGCGAGCGCATGGCCCGTGACCGGCAATGAATGACAAGCTGGGACATGTCGGCCATGGTGATTTTCCGGCGGGGACCCGCTATGACCGCTGACGGGGAAGCAGACGCCGGCGCACGGCGAGGGGTGACGACATGACCATTCGATCGAGCCGGATTTTCTTGCCGCTGCTGGTCATCGCCGGAGCGGCGATGCTGGGCGGCTGCGGGGTCAAGAACGACCCCGTGGCGCCATCGGGCGGATCGTCCGCGGACGGGGCCGGCGTCGCGGCGTCCGGCGGGGTTTCGGCCAGCAGCGGGTTCGGCACGACCGGATCGACGTCGCCGTCCATGCGGGTCTCGCGCATCCAGGACGACACCAACATCGCGCCCGCCGAGGTGAGCCGCGATGCCGGGGCCTCGCGCAGCAGCTTCATTCTCGATCCGCTGCTGAACTAGAGGGCCGGGCGTCCGACAGGACGCGCCAGCTTTCGATCGACGCATCGTGCCGTCCGGACCGCGATTGTCCGGTTCCGGGCCGATGCGGC
Source organism: Aurantimonas sp. A2-1-M11 (assembly GCF_036549475.1). Classification (NCBI taxonomy): domain Bacteria; kingdom Pseudomonadati; phylum Pseudomonadota; class Alphaproteobacteria; order Hyphomicrobiales; family Aurantimonadaceae; genus Aurantimonas; species Aurantimonas sp. A2-1-M11. Next base: position 5,132 of record NZ_JAZHLI010000061.1, read on the forward strand.
AAGCCGCCTTTCGCCCTTTCTGAGAGCGCCGTCAGACCTGCCATGAACCATTTCGAACTCCGCGACGGCGTCCTGCATGCCGAGGATGTATCCGTCGAGACGATCGCCCGGGACGTGGGCACGCCGTTCTACTGCTATTCGACCGCGACGCTGGTGCGCCACTACACGGTGTTCGCCGACGCCTTCGCCGATATCGACGCCCTCGTCTGCTACGCCATGAAGGCCAATTCCAACCAGGCGGTGCTGAAGACCCTGGCGGGCCTGGGCGCCGGGGCGGACGTGGTCTCCGGCGGCGAATTGCTGCGCGCGCTGCGGGCCGGGATCCCGGCCGAGAAGATCATGTTCTCGGGCGTCGGCAAGACGGTGCCGGAGATCGACCTGGCGCTGGCCTCGGGCATCTTCTGCTTCAACATCGAATCGGAGCCCGAGCTCGACGCCGTCTCGGCCCGGGCCGAAGCGGCCGGCCGCACGGCGCATGTGTCCTTCCGCATCAACCCGGACGTCGACGCGCGCACCCACGCCAAGATCTCGACCGGCAAGAAGTCCGACAAGTTCGGCATCGCCTATGACCGCGCCGAGGCGGTGTACGAGCGGGCGCGGGCGCTGCCGGGCATCGCGGTCTCCGGCATCGACATGCATATCGGCAGCCAGATCGTCGAGCTCGAGCCCTTCGACCAGGCCTTCGCCCGGCTGGCGAGCCTGGTGAAGCGGCTGCGGGCGGTCGGCCACGAGATCAGCCATGTGGATCTGGGCGGCGGCCTCGGCGTGCCCTACAGCCGCACCAACGCGCCGCCGCCCGGTCCGCCGGCCTATGCCGAGATCGTCAAGCGCCATGTCCGCGAGCTCGACTGCCAGGTGGTGTTCGAGCCCGGCCGCCTGATCGCCGCCAATGCCGGCATCCTCGTCACCCGTGTCCTGTATGTGAAGGAGGCCGAGGGCAAGGTCTTCGTCATCGTCGACGCGGGCATGAACGATTTGATCCGCCCGACGCTCTACGACGCCTGGCACGACATCCATCCGGTGATCGACGATCCGGACGCCCCGCGCATCGTCGCCGACGTGGTCGGGCCGGTCTGCGAGAGCGGCGACTTCTTCGCCCGCGCCCGCGACATACCGTCCGTGGCGGCCGGCGACCTGGTCTACCTGTCCTCGGCCGGTGCCTATGGGGCGGTGCAGTCGGGGACCTACAATTCCCGGCCGCTGATCGCCGAGGTGCTGGTGCGGGGCGACGCCTTCCACGCCGTGCGGCCGCGCCAGACCCTGGACGAGTTGATCGCCCTCGACCGGCTGCCGCCCTGGCTGGACGACGACGCCTGAGGCGAGGCGCGCGGTTCGGGTGACGGGGCGCACAGGGGCCGACGCTCGCGGCCCCTTCACAGCTGCGTCACCGCCTCGTCTTCGCCGCAAAAACTGCTAGTCTCGGCGAAACTTGCGACAAACGAGGCTGGCCCCATGGCGCGACACGAGCGGCAGAGCGACTGGATCGCGTCCGGACGTGTGGCGGCGACGCGGCGCATGGCCTGGGCGGCGCTGCTGACCGAGCGCGCCTGGCCGCTGGTGCTGGCGCTTGCCTGCCTCGTCGCGGTCTTCCTCATTCTCGCCTGGTTCGGCCTGTTCGCGGCGCTGCCCTATCTGGCCCGAATCGCGGTGCTCGGCGGCCTGGCGGTTCTGGCGCTCGTCGCGCTGTGGCGCAGTCGTACGCTACGCCTGCCCACCGGCGCCGACGTCGATTCGCGCATCGAGCGGGTCAGCCGCCTGCCGCACCAGCCGCTGCAGGCGCAGGAACAGCGCGTCGTCACCGACGATCCCTTTTCGGCGGCCCTCTGGCGCGCTCATCAGCGGCGCATGGCCGAACGGCTGCAGCATCTGCGCGGCGGCGCGCCGGCCACCCGGACCGAGCGGCTGGACCCGTTCGGCCTGCGCGCGCTGGTCGCGCTGCTGCTGGTCACCGCCTTCGCGTTTTCCTACGGCCCCGGCGGCGGTCGCGTCGTCGACGCCCTGGCGCCGGACGAGGCCGAACTCGTCGCCGCGGCGCGGGTCGACGCCTGGGTGACGCCGCCGGCCTATACCGGCCGGGCGCCGATCTTCCTCGCCGACCTCGGTGCCTCTGCGGACCCCGTCAGCGTGCCGGAAGGCAGCGAGCTGGAGGTGCGGATCTCCGACGGCTCGAACGCCGAGCTGAGCTTCACGCCGGCTGGCGCCGAGCCGATCGTCATCGCGCCGGTCACCGAGGCGGACGGGGAAGCGGCGGACAGCGCCGGCGATGAGACCGAGGCGGCGGCAGCAGATGAGCCGGCCGGTCCGCGCGAATACGCCTTCGTCCTCTACACGCCGGGCGAGGCGGCGCTGAACACCACCTTCTCCACCCTTGGCCGCTGGCGCTTCGACGTGACGCCCGATCTCGATCCGCAGATCGCCTTCGAAGGCGAGCCGACCGTCGCGCGCAACGGCGCGCTGCAGCTGACCTACACGGTCACCGACGACTATGGCGTGCGCCAGGCCAATGCCGAGATCGTGGTCACCGACGACATCGTGGCGGCCGACGCGCGTCCGCTGATCGCGCCGCCGGAGATGCGGCTGGCGCTGCCCCGGCGCACCAAGGGCACGGCCGAGGGCCGCACCAGCGCCGATTTGACCGAAAGTCCCTATGCCGGGGCCGACGTCGCCATGACCCTGGTGGCGGTCGACGATGCGGGGCAGGAGGGCCGCTCCGAGGCGCTGACCCTGACGCTGCCCGAGCGGGCCTTCTCCAACCCGCTGGCCCGCGCGGTCGTCGAGCAGCGGCGGATCCTGGCGCTGGATGCCGATTCGGGCCAGCGCGTCGTCCAGATGCTCGACGCGGTGACCCTGCGCGGCGACGAATTCATCGAGAGCCTGTCGACCTATCTGGCGCTGAAGGCGGTGCGCACCCGCATCGCGGCGGCCTATGACGACGCGGCCCTGGTCTCGGCGGTCGACTTCATGTGGGAGATCGCGCTGGGCATCGAGGACGGCAATCTGTCGCTGGCCGAGCGGCGCCTGCGCGACGCACGCGAGCAGCTGTCGGAGGCGCTGGAGAACGACGCGTCAGACGAGGAGATCAGCCGCCTGATGCAGGAACTGCGCGAGGCGATGCAGGAATACATGCAGGCATTGGCCGAGGCGATGCGCAACCAGCCGCCGATGAGCCAGGACCAGATGCAGGCCGGCGACATGCAGGAGCTGCGGCCCCAGGACCTGCAGCGCATGATGGACCGCATCGAGGACCTGGCGAAGTCCGGTTCGAAGGAGGCGGCCCAGCAGCTCCTGTCCGAGCTGCAGCAGATGATGGACAACCTCCAGGCCATGCGTCCGGGCCAGCAGCAGCAGGGCGGCGAACAGAACGCCATGCAGGAGCAGATGAACAAGATGGGCGAATTGCTGCAGCGCCAGCAGCAGCTCATGGACGAGACCTTCGACCTCGGACGCCGGCAGATCCAGCGCGAGCAGCAGCAGGGACAGCAGGGGCAACAGGGCCAGGAAGGCCAGCAGGGCGAGCCGATGACGCCCGAACAGCTGCGCGAGATGATGGAGCAGCTGCAGGCCCAGCAGGGGCAGCTCCAGGAAGAGCTGCAGGCCATGCAGGAGCAGCTGGAGGGCATGGGAATGGAGCCGTCCGAGGGCTTCGGCGAAGCGGGCGAGGCGATGGGCGAAGCCGAAGGCGCGCTCGGCGAGGGCGAGGACGGCGAGGCCGTCGGCCAGCAGGGCCGCGCCATGGAGGCGATGCGCCGCGGCGCCCAGGACATGATGCAGCAGATGCAGCAGGCCATGCAGCAGGGGCAGGGCCAGCCCGGCATGCCGGGACCGGGCGGCCAGATGGGCGAGGGCTTCAATGGCACCCAGCAGCGTTCCGGCCGCGATCCGCTGGGCCGCCAGCGCCAGACCCAGGGACCGGATTTCGGCCAGGACGTGGGCGTGCCGGACGAGATCGACACCGAGCGGGCCCGCGAGATCCTCGACGCGATCCGCAACCGCCTCGGCGACGCCCTGTCGCCGCAGGTGGAGCGGGACTATCTGGAACGGCTGCTCGAGACGCCCTGAGACGGCACGGCGCACGGCGGCTAGATAGCCGCCGTGCGGGTTGCGCGCAGCGCCAGGCCGCGTTGCCGGCCCGGCCCGTTCATCGAGATCGACGTGGAATGATTTGTGACGAAGGCCGTGGCGTTAGGCGCAGCGCCGGACGGGCGGTGTCGGGACGGCTTCGGCGGGGTTCTGCCGGCGCTCCGCCAGGATGCGAGCGACCTCGCGGCGCAGTTCGGCGATCGAGAACGGCTTTTCCACCACGCCCTCGATGATCGCGGTCAGATCCTCGGCCGCTTCCATCTGCTCGGCATAGCCGGTCATCAGGAGCACCGGCAGATGCGGCCAGGAGGCGGCGATCTCGTGCGCCAGCTCGATGCCGGTCAGGGCCGGCATGCGGATGTCGGACAGGACGAAGTCGAAGGCGCCGTCCCGCTCGACGAGGACGTCGAGCGCCATCTCGCCGTCTTCGGCGACGGTCACCTCATGACCTTCCAGGCCGAGCGCCCGCGAGACCAGAAGGCGAACGCCGGCGTCGTCTTCCGCGATCAGAATCCTCGCCACGGGGGGCCTCCCATCGTCTGGCTACGCAACACCAAACTCTGCTTCTAAGGCCCAATCCTTGCGCAAAGCTTGCATGGCGAGCCAACCGAAGGTCGCAGGGATGCGTGGCGGTCGTTCCGCATCGGTTTTGCCGACCGCAGTGGTTCAACAGATCCGAGCGTCCTTCAGGCGTCCTGCCGGACGCATGGCTGGCCGCACTCAGTCGACGACGCGGCCGACGAAGGGCAGTTCGCGGAAGGCGTGGCCGACATCCATGCCGTAGCCCACGACGAACAGATCGGGGCAGGAAAAGCCGACATAGTCGGCCTGGATGTCTGCCTTGCGGCGCATCGGCTTGTCGAGGAGCACGGCGACCGGCACCTCGGCGGCGCCGCGCGACAGCATCAGGTCTCGGGCAAATTTCAACGTACGGCCCGATTCCAGGATGTCGTCGACGAGCAGCACCGTGCGGCCCGCCACGTCACTCTCGACATCGCGCAGGACCCGGATTTCGCCGGGCTCGGTGCCGGCGCCGTAGCTCGACAGGGAGATGAACTCGACCTCCGGCGCCAGCCCGGCATGATGCAGGGCGCGGATCAGGTCGGCGGCGAAGACGAAGGAGCCCTTCAGCACCGAGATGACCAGAAGGTCATTGGCCGGCACGGCCGCGATCTCGCCGGCCACCCGGTCGACGGTCGCCGCGATGTCTTCGACGCTATACAGCGGCTCGATCTGCTTGCCGCGAACGGTGATCAACGGTTCGGCGCTCCTGTCTCTTCGAATTCGACGCTCATGTCGCCCGCTGTATCACCGGCGACCGCCAGTGCCGAGCGAAATCGCACCGATTGCCCGGCGGGCAGGGCGGAGATCTGGGCATTCAGCGGTCTGCTGCGGGTGATGCCATCGGCATCGCGCAGGGCGATGCGCAGCGTCGGGACGGTGAGCGTGCCGGCTGTGTCGTTGACGATGGTGCCCGCCACCGACAGGACGGCGCCGGGCCCGCGCGGGGCGATGCTGGCATCGACATCGCGCAGGACGAGGCCCGATGCGCTGGCGACCCCGTAGGGTGCGGCGACGGGCGATTCGGGCATCGACAGGAGCAGGACCGGCGCGGCCAAGAGACCGACCAGGAAACCGCCGACGACGAGGACGGCGCGGCTGGGGCTGAGCCGCCGCGCCATCGTGCCGAGGGATTCCCGCGCGGGACCGGCGTCGGCGGGCCACGAGGCACCGTGCGAGAGGAGGGAGGCCTGGCGCAGGAGGTCGCGATCCTCGGATGCCGCACTGGCGAAGGCGCGGCTGGCAGCCGACCGCCGTCCGAAGGCACGCTCGCCCGGCTCGGGCATGGCGTCCGCGACGGCCGGCTCATGGGCGATCTGGCGGAGCGTCGACGCATGATGCGGCAGCGGCTGGCGGCTGACGACCTCGGCCTCGCCGTCGATGATGATGGCACGGGGGGGAGCCCGGCGCGTGTCAGCGGTGGTGCGAAACTCGGTCATCGCATCCTCGGTCGTTGGGCGTTCAGCAATCGGTAAGGATTTATGCTTAACAAACCGTGAAGCCTGGAATGGGTGGCCGGCCGGACCGGGCGCGCCGGGGACGGCCAACAATCACCACAAGTCCGGTGCATCAGTGGGTTGCACTAGGACGATCGAGGGCGACAGACGGGGGCATAGCGACGTGATTCGGTTCGAGAATGTCGGGCTGCGATACGACATGGGGCCGGAAGTGCTGCGCGACCTGTCGTTCGAGGTGAAACGCCAGTCGTTCCAGTTCCTGACGGGGCCGTCGGGCGCGGGCAAGACCAGCCTGCTGCGCATGCTGTTCCTGGCACTGAAGCCGACCCGCGGCCTGATCACCGTGCTCGGCCGCGACGCCTCGACCCTGTCGCGCACGGACCTGCCGTCGATCCGCCGGCGCATCGGCGTCGTCTTCCAGGATTTCCGGCTGCTGGAACATCTGTCGACCTACGAGAACGTCGCGCTGCCGCTGCGGGTGCGCGGCCGCGAGGAAGCCTCCTACCGCCAGGACGTGATCGACCTGATCAAATGGGTCGGGCTGGGCGAGCGGATGAACGCCTCGCCCGTGGTCCTGTCCGGCGGCGAGAAGCAGCGCGCCGCCATCGCCCGTGCGCTGATCGACCAGCCCGACATCCTACTGGCCGACGAGCCCACGGGCAATGTCGACCCGCCGCTGGCACGACGACTGCTGCGCCTTTTCATGGAGCTCAACCGCACCGGCACGGCGGTGGTCATCGCCACCCACGATCTGGACCTGATGGAACAGGTGGCCGCCCGCCGTCTCGTTCTCTCGGAGGGACGCCTCGACATCTATGATTGATTTCGCCGACCACTGGATCGACCTGCGCGAGACCTTCGCCCGGCTGACCGGGCGCACCGGCGAGACCAAGCCGGCGCCGATCGTGCCGCGCGCCAATGTGGCGGGGCGGGCGCTGATGACGGTCATCGCCATCATGACCTTTTTGGCGAGCCTGACCGTGGGCGCCGTGACCCTGGTCGCCGACACCGCCTCCCAGTGGCAGAACGACATCTCGCGCGAGATCACCGTGCAGGTGATGCCCGACGACGGCCTCGACATGGCCGCCGCACTCGCCGACGTCCGGCGAATCGCCCTGGCGACGCCCGGGGTGAGCGAGGCGACCATCCTCGACGACGCGGCGACCGGCCGGCTGCTGGAGCCCTGGCTCGGCGACGGGCTGAATCTCGACGATCTGCCGGTACCGCGCCTGGTGATCATCGCCATCGACCAGGACGCGCCGCCGGACTTCGTCGCCCTGGTAGCGCGCCTGCAGGCCGAGGTGCCGGCCGCCCAGCTCGACGATCATCGCGCCTGGGTGTCGCGGCTCGTGACCATGGCGCGGGCGACGGTGCTGGTCGGCGTGGGCATCCTGACGCTGGTGCTCGTCGCCACGACCCTGACCGTGGTCTTCGCCACCCGCGGCGCCATGTCCGGCAACCGCCACATCATCGAGGTGCTGCATTTCGTCGGCGCCCGCTCCTCCTTCATCGCCCGCGAGTTCGAGCGCCATTTCCTGCGCCTCGGGCTGGTCGGCGCGGTGGTCGGCGGCGGGGCGGCGCTGGTGGTCTTCGCGGTCATGGGGGTCTGGACGGCCAGCAATACGGCGACGCCCGAAGCCGACCAGATCAGCGCCCTGTTCGGGTCCTTCTCGATCGGCTGGGTCGGCTATGTCGGCGTGGTGGCCCTGGTTGCAACCGTGGGAGGACTGACGGCGTTTACATCCCGCCTGACTGTCATGCGGCATCTGGCCGAGATCGACATGATCTCCCCGGTCGAGCGGTAAGGCCCGGTTAACCCTGGACTGGAAAGACTACGCCACAGGACGAGGACACGGACAAAGCTATGTCGCATTCCGAGAGGAACATGATCCGATGATCCTTTCGTCGTCGGCCCACTCCCATATCGCAGGCCCCGGGCGTTCCGCGCCCCGGCGGCCGCCGGCGAACCGTCCTGCGTGGCCCGTCCTGCGGCGCCTGTGGCTGGCGGCGATCGTCGCGGCGGTTCTCCTGGGTGGTTATCTGGCCGGCGGCTTCCTGCGCTTTGCCGAGGAGGTCAGCATCCTGGCCAGGCCCGTGCCGATCGCGCCGGCGGACGGAATCGTGGTCCTGACCGGTGGCGCATTGCGGATCGACCAGGCGATCGACCTCCTGAAGGATGGCCACGGACGGCGGCTGCTGATCAGCGGCGTCAATCCGCACACCAGCGCCGAGACCCTGGCCCGCATGACCGACACCGATCGCGCGCTCTTCGCCTGTTGCGTCGATCTAGACTATGCCGCGCTGAACACGGTGGGCAACGCCGAGATCGCCCGCAACTGGGCGCGCGAGCACGGCTTCCGCGACCTCATTCTCGTCACCAGCGACTATCACATGCCGCGCTCGCTGCGCGAATTCGACCGTGTCGGCGAACTGCGCTCCGTCACGCCCTATGCCGTGCGCCGCGACGATCTGTGGACGGCCGATTCCATGCCGAACAGTGCGGGCCTGCGGGTCCTCCTGACCGAATATGCCAAGCTGATCGCCGCCCGGGTGCGGCTGGTCCTGGGCGTCGCCCAGTCGGACAGCGTGGCCACCGAACTCGCCGGTCTCGATCCCTGAGACGGGACGGCGATCCGCCCCTCGATTCTCGGCGCCCGACGTCGTATGGCGTCACCATGTCGCCGGCCTGCCGTCCCCTCCGCCCCTGCCGCGCCGACCGATGCCGGAGGCGCTTCCAGCCATGACCATCATCCGCTCGCTCGTCTTCAACGTGCTGTTCTATGCCAACCTGATCGTCCAGATGATCGTCTTCGGACCGTTCATGCTGCTCGGCTCGGAGGCGACGGGCTGGCGCATCGTTAAGAACTGGGCGCGCTCCAGCGTCTGGCTGCTCGAGCATGTGGGCGGCGTGCGCTCGCACATCACCGGCCTCGACCACGTGCCGCCGGGCCCGTCGATCATCGCCGCCAAGCACCAGTCCTTCTGGGATGTCTTCGCCATCATCCCCGGTCTCGACCGTCCGACCTTCATCCTGAAGAAGGAACTGATGGGCATTCCGCTGTTCGGCTGGCTGACCGCGCGCATGGGGATGATCCCGGTCGACCGATCGCAGCGCGGCGGTGCGGTCGCCTCGATGATCGAGGGCGCCCGCAAGGCCATCGCCGAAGGGCGGCAGATCGTGATCTTTCCCGAAGGCACGCGCACGGCGCCCGGCGCGGTCGCCGACTACCGCCAGGGCGTGTTCCGGCTGTATGACGACGTGAAGGTGCCGGTCGTGCCGATGGCGCTCAATTCCGGCCTGTACTGGCCGCGCCGGACCTTCGTGCGCCGCCCGGGCACCATCCGCGCGGAGTATCTGCCGGTGATCGAACCGGGCATGAACCGGGGTGATTTCCTGTCGCATCTGCGCGATTCCATCGAGACCCGCTCGACGGATCTGATGGCCGAAGCCTATGCCCGCGACGGGCATCTGCCGGCGCCCCAGGCGCGCGGCCGCTGAACCGATGGTGCCGGCGCGCTCATCGGTGCAGGCGGGCGACCACCTGTTCCAGCCAGCGGTCCCTCAGCCCCATCTCGTGGATATGGTCGAGAGCGCTGGTGACGTAGTCGACATTGGCGCCCGACTGGCCGTGCGAGCGTTGCACCGTCGCGGCGGCATGCTCGACGTCGACGCGCCCGGCATACTGGCTGTGCCCGCGGTCGACCACATAGGTGAGGGCGCGCACGGCGCGGCCATCCTCGAGGCGGATCGGCAGGGTCATCTCGCGATAGACATGGGTGACCAGCTCCCGGCCGCGCAGATAGTCGACGACCTGGTCGGTCTCGGCGGCCGGCACCCGGAACGCCATGCCGACGCAGGAGCCGCCCCGGTCGAGCCCGAAGACCAGCCCCGGCCTTTCCGGCGTGCCCCGGTGGACGTGGGAGCGCACGCACAGGGCGCGATGATAGCCGCCGAGCCGGGCCTGGAGCCGTTCCGTGAACGAAAATCCCGGCCGCCAGATCAGCGAGCCGTAGCCAAATACCCACAAATCGTCCATTGCCCTCGACATGCCCCGCCCGTCCGCGATCTCGCTCGGGCCCTCAAAGGATAACGCCATGGCGACGTCAAGCGGCGGCACCGGGAAAGCGGCCCGCGCCTATCTGTGGATCATCGCGGTGGCCGTCCTGCTGGCGGTCGGGCTGTCGGCTGCCTGGTACTATCTGGCATCCCAGCTGGACACCCGCGCCGCCCGCACGATCGAGATGGCGCGGGCCGAGGGCACCGAGATCGACTGCACGAACCGCGAGGTCTTCGGCTATCCCTTCCGGCTCGGCCTGCGCTGCGACGCCGTGACCGTGGAAGCGACCCGCGACGGCGTGCGGGCGACCGCCGGGGCGCTGCGCACCGCGGCCCAGATCTACCGGCCCAACCGGATCGTGGCGGAACTGGACGCGCCGCTGATCGTCGACACGGCCGAGACGCCGCCGCTGGAATTCCGCTGGGATCTGGCCCAGGCGAGCGCCGCCTTCTGGACCGACGGGCTGGACCGGGCGGCGCTGGCGGTCGAGGCACCGGTGGTGGCGCTGACCCAGCCGGCCGCCGGCCGCCTGCCGCTGGTCGAGGCCGGCCGGTTCGAGGTGCATCTGCGCCGCCGCGAGGCTGATCTCGACTTCGCCCTGTCCAGCCGCGACACCCGCATCGTCGCGCCGCAGCTGGCCGGCGTGCCGGCCTATGCGTCCGACATCGACCTGACGATCCTGGGGGCGGCCGACTGGCTGGGCGGCGGTGCCGCCGGCCGCACGCCGGGCGAACTGCTCGCCGGGCGCCAAGGCAAACTGCGCAGCTTCTCGATCGATTTCGGCGATGCGCAGGTCGATCTGTCGGGGACATTCGCCGTCGGCGCCGACGGCCTGGTGTCGGGCGATTTCGCGCTCGCCGTCCAGGATCCCGCCCGGATCGCGGCGATGGTCGGCGAGGCCGCGCCGCAGCTGGGATCGGCCGCGCAGACGATCGCGACGGCCCTGTCCTTCGCCGGCCGCACGGAGAATGGGCGCAGCGTCATCGACCTGGCGATCCGCGACGGCAATGTCGCCGCGGGCGTCATCCCGCTGGGCCGGATCCCGCCGCTGCGGTGATCAGTCCTTCGGCGTCGTTGCCTGAGTCGTGGGGGCCGGCGAATGGTCGCGGCCGAAATCGGGCTTGGCGGTATCCTGCCCGGCCTCGATGACGCCGCGCCGGATGGCGCGGGTGCGGGTGAACAGGTCGAACAGCGTCTCGCCATCACCCCAGCGGATTGCCCGCTGCAACGAGGCCAGGTCCTCGGAGAACCGCGCCAGCATCTCCAGAACCGCGTCGCGATTGGTCAGGAAGACGTCGCGCCACATGGTCGGGTCGGAGGCGGCGATGCGGGTGAAGTCGCGAAAGCCGGAGGCCGAGAACTTGACCACTTCCGACTGGGTCACGGTCTCCAGGTCCGCGGCCGTGCCGACGATGTTGTAGGCGATCAGATGCGGGACATGGCTGACGATGGCCAGCACCAGGTCGTGGTGCTCCGGCGTCATGATCTCGACGTCGGACCCGCAGGCCTCCCAGAAGCTTCTCAGACGGGCGACGGCGGCCTCGTCGGTGCCCTCGACCGGGGTCAGGATGCACCAGCGATTGTCGAACAGCTCGACGAAGCCGGCATCGGGCCCCGACTGCTCGGTGCCGGCGATGGGATGGGCCGGGACGAAGTGCACGTTGTCCGGCAGATGCGGCTGCATCTGCTGCACGATGGCGCCCTTCACCGAGCCGACGTCGCTGACGATCGCCCCGGGCTTCAGCGCGCCGGCGATCTCCTTGGTCACCGCGCCGCAGGAGCCGACGGGCACGCAGAGGATCACGAGATCGGCGTCACGCACCGCATCGGAGGCGTCGAGATGGTAGCTGTCGCCGAGGCCCAGTTCCTCGGCCCGCGCCAAGGTCGCGGCGCGGCGGGTGGTGATGGCGACATGATCGGCCAGTGCGCGGACGCGAATATTGTGGGCGATGGACGAGCCGATCAGGCCGATGCCGATCAGCGCGACCCGTCCGAACGGCTTGTCGCTCATGGCTGCCCCCGGCCGAGAAAGTCGGCGAGGACGGCGACGGCGCCGCGATTGGCCTCTTCGGAGCCGATCGTCATCCGCAGCGCGTTGGGGAACCCGTAGCCGGCGACCCGGCGCAGGATGAAGCCCCGCGCCGTCAGGAAGGCGTCGGCGTCGGCCGCGGTGCGGCCCGGCTCCTCGGGGAAGTGGACGAGGACGAAATTGCCGACGCTGGGAGTCACCGCCAGGCCGAGGCTTTCCAGCGCGTGCGTCGTCCATTCCAGCCAGCGTTCGTTGTGGTCGATGGCGCTCTCGACGAAGGCACGTTCGCGGATCGCCGCGGCGCCCGCCGCGATGGCCGCTGCGTTGAGGTTGAACGGCCCGCGCACCCGGTCGAGCGCGTCGACGATCGCGGCGGGGCCGTACATCCAGCCGATCCTGAGGCCGGCAAGGCCGTAGATCTTGGAGAAGGTGCGCGTCATCACGACGTTTTCGGCGGACGAGGCCAGCTCGATGCCGGCGCCATAGTCGTTGCGCCGGACATATTCGGCATAGGCTGCGTCGAGGACGAGAATGACGTGACCGGGCAGGCCGGCATGCAGACGCCGCACCTCGTCGAAGGGCAGATAGGTGCCGGTCGGATTGTTGGGATTGGCGAGGAAGACCAGCTTCGTTTTGTCCGTGACGGCGGCCAGGATGGCGTCGACGTTTGCGGTGGCGTCGGTTTCCCTGACAGCGACGGGCGTGGCGCCACGCGCCAGGATCTGGATGCGATAGACGAGGAAGCCGTGCTCGGTGTGGATCGCCTCGTCACCGGGCGCGAGATAGCACTGGCACAACAGCCCGAGCAGTTCGTCCGACCCGTTGCCGCACAGGATGTGCCGGCGATCGAGGCCGTGCACCTCTGCGATGGCGTCCTTCAGGGCGGAGGACTGGCCGTCGGGATAGATTTCGAGTTGCGTCAGCGCCGCGGCGGCGGCCTCGCGCGCCGCAGGCGGCGGTCCGAGCGGCGTTTCGTTGGACGAGAGCTTGTGCAGCGTCACGCCGGCGGGCGCCTTGCTCTTGCCGGGGACGTAGGCCTCGATGTCGAGAACGCCCTTGGTCGGAACGGGTCTCATCGTCCGCACTCTTTCGCTGCGGCATCGGCTCTCGCGCGGCAACAAGTCCGGCGGGCCCGACGCGTCGGTTCAACGTCCCGGAAGCCGACGCGCCCCGTCAGGCGGTGCGCCGATCCGGGGATCGGTCCGGCCGCCCCGGGCGGTTCGGCCGCAGGGGCGCGAGCGTCGTCAGGAAGGCAGCCGGAAAGGAGCCGCATAGCCCCCGACCGGCCGGATGTCGAGACCGTCGCCCATGGCCGCCGCGATCGCCGCCTCCCCGTCGCGGCTGGCGACCAGCGCGCTGAAGCGGTCGGCGCCGTAGGGCGCCTCGGCGATCACCGTCACGCCATCGGCCGGCGTGGCCATGCCGGTCAGGCCGTCGACGCAGAAGCAGGCGATTTCCGGCTGCACCGGATCGGCCAGCGGCGGGGCGACGACGAGGCAGGGCGTGCCGGCGGGACGCCCGGGCGCGTCGAAGAAGGGCAGCCGTGCGACGATCTGCGCCGAGTGGAAGCCCTGCCACCACGGCCGGCCCGCCGCGCTTATGGGCACGATGCCGAGCCGGTCGCCACCGTCCTCGATCGCCGCGATCACGTCCTGGCTCGACCCGGCGATGGTGACCGGCACCGAGAAGCCGAAATAGAAGCGCGCCGTCTCGACAGCCGCGACCAGGTCGCCCTCGTCGGCGACGACGACCTCGAACGGCGCCTGCAGGGCGGTGAAGGTGGAGATGATCTCGCGCCACAGATGCTCGATCGCCGTGAGTGGCAGATGGCCTTCGTGCCGGCCGGCCAGCCGCCGCATCATCTCCGCCTCGCGGCCGGGGCGGAAGGCGGCGCCGTTGCGGGCCGTGCCCTTCACCTCGATCAACTCGTCGATGACGCTCGCCCGCTGCATCAGCAGCCGGTGGACGGATTCGTCGATGGCGTCGATCTTGGCCCGCAATTCGGCAAGCCGCGACGGGTCGGCCCTGGCAGGTCCGTTCATCTGTTGGCACTCCCCTCCGGCGCCCCTCGCGCGCCATTCCTCATGTTCCGTCGGCTTGTATCGGGCCGCCGCGCCGTTGGCAAAGCCGCCCGGGAGGTGCCGGCCGCCGATGCCATGAGTGCTGCCGCGATTGCCGCAGCGCCTCGCGTTGCGTATCTGTGGCTGCTGAACGACGCGCCGGCCCGACGAGGGACCGGACAGCCCGCCCTTTCGCGCCAGCAATCCAGAAGCCGGTAACATTCATGAGCGCCGAACCTTCCCGCGAACAGCTCGACTATTCCCTCGGCAGCCGCGAGGCGAACGAACCGTCGAGCCCGGTCGCCCATTTCGGCGCCGACGAGCCGCTGCATCTGGATGCGGGCCGCGACCTGTCGCCGTTCCAGATCGCCTACAACACCTACGGCACGCTGAATGTCGCCAAGTCGAACGCCATCCTCGTCTGCCACGCCCTGACCGGCGACCATTATCCGGCGAGCCGATCGCCGGTCACCGGTAAGCCCGGCTGGTGGTCCTCGATCATCGGCGAGGGCAAGCCGATCGACACGTCGAAATACTTCGTCATCTGCTCCAACGTGATCGGCGGCTGCATGGGGTCCACCGGACCGGCCTCGATCGATCCGGCGACAGGCAAGCCCTACGGTCTCGGCCTGCCGGTGATCACCATCCGCGACATGGTGCGGGCGCAGGCGATGCTGGTCGAGCGGCTGGGCATCGACACGCTATTTGCGGTCATCGGCGGCTCCATGGGCGGCATGCAGGTGCTGCAATGGACGGTGAGCTATCCGCAGAAGGTCTTCGCCGCCCTGCCCATCGCCACCGGTGCGCGGCACTCCTCGCAGAACATCGCCTTCCACGAGATCGGCCGGCAGGCGGTGATGGCCGATCCCGACTGGCAGGGCGGGCGCTATTTCGAATACGGCAAGCGGCCCCACAAGGGACTGGCGGTCGCGCGCATGACCGCCCACGTGACCTATCTGTCGGAGATGGCCCTGCAGCGGAAGTTCGGCCGCAACCTGCAGGACCGCGACCAGCTCGGTTTCGGCTTCGACGCCGACTTCCAGATCGAGAGCTATCTGCGGCACCAGGGCATGACCTTCGTCGACCGCTTCGACGCCAATTCCTATCTCTACATGACCCGTGCGATGGACTATTTCGACATTGCCGGGGACTATGAGGGGCGGCTGGCCAATGCCTTTCGCGGGTCCCGGACCCGGTTCTGCATGGTCTCGTTCTCCTCCGACTGGCTGTTTCCCACCGAGGAGAACCGCGCCGTGGTCCATGCGCTGAACGCGGCCGCCGCCTCGGTCTCCTTCGTCGAGATCGACACCGACCGCGGCCACGACGCATTCCTGCTGGACGAGCCGGAATTCTTCGCGGCCATCGACGGCTTCGTGTCGTCGGCCGCCACGGCGCGGGGGCTTTGACCATGGTGCTTGCCGATGCCCCCCTGCCGACCAGCGAGAGCGTGTCCAAGGATGCCGCGACGCGCGTCGACCTGGAGATCATCGCCGATCTCGTCACGCCCGGCAGCCGCGTCCTGGACGTGGGCTGCGGCGACGGCGCGCTGCTGGCCCTCCTGGAGCAGCGCCGGCAGGTCGACGGCCGCGGCATGGAGCTGAGCCAGCACGGCGTCAACGAATGCGTCGCCCGCGGCCTGTCGGTCATCCAGGGCGACGCCGACCGCGATCTCGTCCACTATCCGGACGACGCCTTCGACTACGTGATCCTGTCCCAGACCATCCAGGCGACGCGCCATCCCAAGCTCGTCCTGTCGGAGCTTCTGCGCATCGGCAACCGGGCCATCGTCTCCTTTCCCAATTTCGGCCATTGGTCGATCCGCTACTGGGTCGCCCTGCGCGGCCGCATGCCGGTCACCCGCAACCTGCACCAGACCTGGTACGACACCTCGAACATCCATTTCTGCACCATCCGCGACTTCGTCGCCCTGGCCGAGGAGGTCGGCGCGACGGTCGAGACCGCCATGGCGCTGAACTCCACCGGCCAGCGGATCGGCATGAAGATGCCCTGGGCGTTCTGGAACCTGTTCGGCCAGCAGGCGGTGTTCGTGCTCAAGCGATAGGGGCCGGCGCGGCGCCCGGCTGCGGCGCGCGCGGAAGAGGTTTCGGCGGAAAGGGAGCCGGATGGACCGCAACGACAGGCGCCAATGGACGCTGGCGGCATGCCTGGCGGCGCTCGCCGGCTATGTCGACGCGATCGGCTTCCTGAAGCTGGCCGGCCTGTTCGTGTCCTTCATGAGTGGCAATTCCACCCGGCTGGCCGTCGCGGTCTCGGAGCGATCCGCCCTTGCCGGGCTCGCGCTCGCCATCATCGCCGCCTTCGTCGGCGGGGTGATGCTCGGCACCGTTCTCGCCCACAGGGCCGGGACGGCCCGCAAGACCGCCGTGCTGATCCTGGTGACGGCGCTGCTGGCCGGCGCGCAGGGCCTGGACGTGGCCTTCGGTGGCGCATGGCCCGCTTTGGCCCTGGCCGTGGCGATGGGGGCGGCGAACTGCGTCTTCCTGAGGAATGGCGAGGTCAGCATCGGGGTGACCTACATGACCGGCACGCTGGTCAAGCTGGGCCAGCATCTGGCCAGCGCCTGCCTGGGCGGCAAGCGCTTCGGCTGGGTCCCGTATCTGGCGCTGTGGGCCGGGCTGCTCGTGGGCGCCGTGTCCGGCGCGCTGGTCTTCGGCGCGGTGGAGGCATTCAGCCTGGTGCCGGCCGTCACGGCTGCCGCCGCCCTGACGCTGCTGGCGCATCGGATCGGCCCGGTGGAGCCGTTGCGCAACATGGTGGGATCGGGCTGAGAGGGACGCTGGCGCGTGCTCACGGCGCGTAAGTGTCGCGCTAGCGGAACACCCGTGCCCCGGCCCCGGCGCCGGCCGGCACCAGCACCGGCTTGATCGCCTTGCGGCGCTCGCGGGCGGTGGAGGTGACCGGCACGCCGCGATAGAGCTGCTTGGTCGCCTCGATGATCACCGCGCCGGCAAAGATCGGCCACAGATCGCGGCCGATGCGTTCCAGCGGCACCGCGAAGCCGAGCAGCGTGCGTCGCCGGAAGGGCGGAAACAGCAGCGCCTGCGAGACGGCGCTGGGGGTGAACATCGTCGCCCGCAGGAGGCGCGTCAGTTGGCCGCGCGAGAACGGCCGGCCAGAGCCGAAGGGCGTATGCTCGAAGCGGGCCCAGACGCCGCGCCGGTGCGGCGCGACGATGACGATGCGGCCGCCCGGCGCCAGCACGCGCCAGATCTCGGCGAGCATTGCCTCCGGGCTTTCGGCGAATTCCAGCGCATGGACGACGAGGACGCGGTCGACCGAGGCGTCGCCGAGCGGCAGTTCCTCGGTGCCGATCAGCGCCGTCAGCGAGGCGGCGCCGGCCGGCCAGACCTGGGCGCCCTGGGCGCCGGGCATGAAGGCCAGAGCCCGCTCGGCATCGGCGGCGAAGCGGTCGATATAGGGCACCGCATAGCCGAGCCCGACCAGCCGCTCCTGCGAGATCGGCCGCCACAGCGGCGTAAGGGCGAGCGAGACGGCCCTGGCGGCGGCGATCCCCAGCGGCGAGGCGTAGAAATCGCGCAGGTCGACGATGTCGGCATTGGTCGTCAGTGCGTGGCCTCCCCTTCGGCGTCCGTTGCGCCCGCAACCCTTATAGAACGACCGCAAGCTGGCTCGAAACTCCCGTCGCCACAATGGGCAGCGGAGGGCAGGGGATCGGCGCGTGGCTGACATTGCGCCGGGACGCCCTAACTCGCTGCACAGCATCAATCAGAGGGGAGACCGCCCATGGCTTCGATCGACATCCGGCAGTTCGGCTGCCGGAGCGACAATTTCGGCGTCCTCGTCCACGACCGGGACAGCGGCACCACGATCGCCATCGACGCGCCGGAGGAACAGCCGATCCTCGACGCGCTGGACGCGGCCGGCTGGACGCTGACCCACATCCTGACGACCCACCATCATGGCGACCATGTCGCGGCGAACGCGGCGCTGAAGTCGCGCTTCGGCGTCGAGATCATCGGCCCCGAGAAGGAGCGCGACCGGATCCCCGGCATCGACCGGACGGCATCGGGCGGCGACACGCTCGACGTCGGCGGCATCCGCGTGGAGGTGATCGACACGCCGGGCCACACGCTGGGCGAGGTCTCCTACTACATGCCGCAGGCGCAGGCGCTGTTTGCCGCGGACGCGCTGTTCTCGCTGGGCTGCGGTCGCCTGTTCGAGGGCGACGCCGCGATGATGTGGGAATCGCTCCAGCGGCTGCGCGCCCTGCCGGACGAGACGATGCTCTATTGCGGCCACGAATACACCGCCACCAATGCCCGCTGCGCCATCGACATCGATCCGCAGAACCTGGCGCTGCAGGAGCGGGTCAAGGAGGTCGAGCATCTGCGGGTCGCGGGCGAGCCGACGCTGCCGGTCCAATTGGGCCGCGAGAAGAAGACCAATCCGTTCCTGCGCGCCGACGACCCGGAGCTGATGGCGGCGATGGGCATGGCCGAGGCACGGCCGGCGGAGGTCTTCGCGGCCATCCGCCAGAAGCGGGATGGCTATTGATGAGCTCCAGGGCCCTGCAACTCGTCCGCACCCTCGACCTGAAGCCGCACCCCGAAGGCGGCTGGTACCGGGAGACGTTCCGGGACGCGGCAACCGGGGAGGGCGGCCGCGCCGCCTCCACGGCGATCTACTACCTGCTGGAAGCCGGCGAGACCTCGGAATGGCACCGGGTGACCGACGCGGCGGAGGTCTGGCACTGGTATGGCGGCGCGCCGCTGGTAATCACCATCTCGCCCAACGGCCACGACGCCTCGGCGCATCGGCTGGGCCCGGATGTCGAGGCCGGCGAGCGGCCGCAATTCGTCGTGCCGGCCGGCTGCTGGCAGACCGCGACGAGCCTCGGCGAATACACGCTGGTCGGCTGCACGGTGGCGCCGGGCTTCGACTTCGCGTCCTTCGAGATGGCGCCCGAGAACTGGCGGCCGACGCCGCGCAAGGCGTCCGAGCGCTAGTGTTCACCACCTGACATAAGATTCCCATTTGTGATCTGGTGTGCCATGTTCGGCGCATGAGACGAGATGACATTTGTTTTTACGTTGGCCCCGCCGATCGTGCGCATC
>NZ_JAZHLI010000062.1:0-24409 GCF_036549475.1 Aurantimonas sp. A2-1-M11
ACACCGGAAATCAATCGGGTCAGGATCGGTTTCCGGCATTCTCCAATACTTCAAACCCGATGGGAATCCCTGAAGCACAGGGCATCCAAGGGTTTTTCAGGGCGAACCCCTTACAGTCGCTCTGGGACTTCCCTCCCACTGAGGAGGGATATAATCTCAACATCTCGCGTTACATCAGCACGGCGATGGGTGAGGAAGAGATAGACTTGGCTGCTGCGCAGAAGTCGCTGGGTGAGATAGAAAAACAGATCCGGGCATTAACTGAGAAGCACAACGAGTTTTTACGGGGCCTCGGCCTTTCCCCTCTGCCGGGGCCGGAGTAACCTGAGCTCGGCAAAAGTTCGATTTCGGTTCCCTCTGGCTCAATGCCTCTGAATCGAAGCGCTTCGGTGCCTAGCCAAGAATTGTATTCTATTTCAAAGCTTTGGCGGAAATTCACCAAATCCGTGAAGGCTCAGGTCCAGAGAATACCGGCCCAGAGAGACCGCTTCCGGGCTCCTGGCGGCCGGGCCAGTGCTCAGCCCCTTCCGCATAACCCTCGAAAACAACGAAAAAGTCCGGCCGCAGCCGGATCGGAAGAACGCTTTCGCGAGGGCAAGTGGCGGAGAGGGGGGGATTCGAACCCCCGATACGCTTGCACGTATGCCGCATTTCGAGTGCGGTGCATTCGACCACTCTGCCACCTCTCCGGCCGTCGCCCCGTGTGTCGGGACCATCGTTTGCGAAGAAACGCGCGGTGCAGGGACGGTGATGTCCGCATACGGCGCGTCTTCCAGTCAACCGAGGCACGGTCGGCGCCTTGCGAGCGCGCCGGTCTCTTATCAAAGCCGGGGGCGCGTGCACAAGGGCCAAGCGCCATGATGGCGCACGATTTTCGCCGCACGGGTCGGCTGTCGCGCCGTCAGGCTGACGGTCGGCACCCATTCCCACGACCACACGATCCTGGGAGCGTCCGAACGATCCTGCGATCGATCCTCAAGAGGCGTGCCGCCCGCAGCAGGAATTTGGCCCCGGAGGCTGGCGCAGCGCGCGAACGATTGCCGGGGCAGCAACCGGATGTCGCGCGGGCCGATGTCATGGCGTGGCGTCCGATGGATCAGACCCGGCGTCGCCCACGGGCGCGAGATCGAACAGCTCGGGGATGCGCGGCCAGGCGATGCCGGCGCGTGGTGCGAGAAGATCGAGCAGCGCGGCGAGACGGTCCCAGGCCGGCACATCATGCTGGAGATGATGGGTGAGGAGACCGATCGGCTCGCTTCTGACAGAGCTGGTGCCAGCCGGCCTGAGCGCCGGACCGGTCGCGGCGCTGACGGTTGGCGATGCCGTGCCGTTCGGCAGCGGCGATTCCCTCGGTGGATTCATGGGACCGTTTGTGGCGGCTTCACTGCGGGCGGACTCCGCCGCCTCGTCCCGCTCGGACTCCGCCGCCCCTCCAGCCCCAGGCGCCCCGCCCTCTCCGCCCGGCAGCCGCGCGGCGATCTGCGCCGCGAGCAGGCGGTCGAGCGCGGCCCAGTCCTGCGCCCTGCCGGCGCGCCAGTCCATCAGGTCGAGATGGGTGGCGACCAGGTGGCGCCGTGCCGGCACCGCAAACGTGGACAGTCCGGGCAGGCCTGCATCGGCGAGCCGCGTGGCGATGCCGGGGCCGATGCGGTTCCAGGGCGGAACGAAGACCGGCAGGAAGCGGTCGCCGGCCAGCGCGGCGAGAATCGCGTGGCCGCGCCGTGCCTCGTCCAGCATCGTCGCCAGCGGGCGGTGATCGCCGAATTCGGCGCGCTTGTCGCCGGCCGGCGCGTGATTGGCATGCCGCCAGCCATGCAGGAACAGGCAGACATCGTCATCCGCCGCAAGAGCGTCCCGCAGGTCCGGCCGCGCCCCGTCGGGAATGACCGCCAGCGCCAGCGGCACGCCGGCGTCCTGCCGCTGTGCCAGAAGACGGGCGAGGTCGTGCGACGCGCCCCTCGCGTCGTCGTCGCGCCACCAGATGGCGAGTTCGAAGTCCGCGGCATCGGCTGCGTCCAGCTGCCGGCGCGCCAGCGGAAAATCCGTGCCGCTCACGCGGCGGCCCTGCCCGGCGCATGCGTCAGAAGCGCCGCCACCCGGTCGATGCCCGGCTGGGGCGAGAAGCGCTCGCGCACCCGGCGCTCGCCGGCCGTCGCCAGTGTGTCGGCCAGGTCCGGATCGTCCATCAGGCGCGCCATGGCATCGCCCAGCGCCTTGTGGTCCCGCGCCTCCACCAGGAGGCCGGTGCGCTCGTCCTCGACGAGTTCCGGGATCGCCGAGACCCGCGTCGACACCACCGGCAGGCGATGCGCCTGCGCTTCCATCAGGACGTTGGGCAGGCCGTCGCGGTCGCCGCTGCGGGCGATGTGCGAGGGCAGGACGAAGAGGTCCGAGCGTGCCAGCAGCGCGAAGACGTGCTCGCGCTCGCGGCTGCCATGCCAGGTGATCCGCTCGCCGATCCCCGCCTTGTCGGCCTGACGCTGCAGCCGGGCCGTCAGCGGGCCACCGCCGACATGGTCGAACGTCCAGTCGCGATGCTTCAGCCGCGCCAGCGCGCGGATCAGGTCGCCGAACCCCTTCTTCTCGACGGTGCGGCCGACGGAGACGATCCGGAACGGACCGTCGCGGCGCGCGCGACGGGGCGGCGGCGCAAGGCCCACCAGGTCGAGGCCGTGATAGACCAGTTCCACCCGCTCCGGTTCCGGTGCCAGCGAGTGGAGATAGTCGAGATTGACCTTGGTGCAGGTCACGCCGAAGGCCGCCGAGCCGAGCTTTTCCGTCAGTTCCCAGGCCTGCGAGGTCCAGATGTCCTTGGCATGGGCGGAAAACGACCAGCCGAGGCCGCGGATCGTCGCCGCGTAGCGGGTGACCGAGGCCGGCGTGTGCAGATAATGGGTGTGCAGCCAGGCAATGTCGTCCGGCAGCTCGCGGGCCAGGACGCAGGCCTGGCCGAAGCGGCGGTACCGGTTGGCCGTCGGGTCGCGCGCCAGGTCGGCCTCGAACATCGTCCGTGCGGCCGCATATCCGGGCTGGCGCGCGGCGAAGTCGCGGCCGGCCTTCACCCGCGCCGGATCGTCCTTCAGATATTCGGGCAGGTAGAGAATCTCGGCGGCAATCCGCCGGTGCACGGGATGGACCCGCGCCTCGCCGGGCTGGCGCAGCGAGACGATCAGCTGCGCGACGCCGCGATCCTCGAGACCCGCGATCTCCTGGGCGATGAAGGTCTCGGACAGACGCGGATAGCCCTTCACGATCGTGGCGATGCGCCTGGCCATAATCCGCACTCCCTCGCGCCGTCACTCCGGCACCGAAACCTTGGTCGGCGAGGCCGCGCCGCGATGCGACGGACCGGATGGGCGCCATCTAGTCGACTTGGCCTGCGCCTCGCAAGCCGTGCGCCGCGCCGCTGCGACGGGCGCGGATGCGGCATGTCGCCGGGTTGTGAATGGGTTTGACAAGCCGTCCGGCGCCAAGCTTACTGACGATGCGCACAAGGGCCCGTCCATGCATCGACACACACGGCAGCAGCGAGCCATTCGGCAGGGACCGCTCGCCTGCATCGCCTTTCTCTGGGCGGCCGTCCTGTGCGGACAGGCCCTGGCCGGCGAACCTGCCGCCCGTTTCGTCGAGCCCGCCATGGCGCACGCTGCGGTGAGCACCGGGGATCTGCCGCCGGTGGCCGAGCGCCTGCCCGAGCGGCCCCTGGCGATGGCCGTCGACGCCGCCTGCCCTGCCGATCGCCTGGGCGGAACCCTGCGGATGATCGGCGGCAGCGCCAAGGACACCCGCATGCTGGCGGTCTTCGGCTATGCCCGGCTCGTCGGCTATGACGAGACCTACGCCTTCGTGCCCGATATCGCCGAGCGCTTCGAGGTGGAGGACGGCCGGATCTTCACCTTCCATCTCAGGCCGGGCATGAAATGGTCGGACGGCGCGCCGTTCACCTCCGAGGATTTCCGCTATTTCTGGGAAGACATGGCGACGAACCCCCAGATCGCGCGCTTTGGCATTCCGGGAGAATTGCTGGTCGACGGAAAGGCGCCGATCGTCACCTTCCCCGGGCCCTACGAGGTCCGCTACGAGTGGGAGAAGCCGAACCCCAATTTCCTGGCGACCCAGGCGGCCGCCTTGCCCTTCGAACTCTACCGGCCGGCCCACTACCTGAAGCAGTTCCACGAAGCCTATGCCGATCCGGCCGAGCTCGCCGGGCGGGTCGAGGCGGAAGGCCAGCGCAACTGGGCGGCGCTGCATTTCAAGATGGATCGCGGCCATCGCAACGACAATCCGGACCTGCCGACGCTGCAGCCGTGGACGCTCGCCACCGAGCCCCCGTCGGAGCGGCTGATCTTCGCCCGCAACCCGTATTTCCACCGGGTCGACGCGCAGGGCCGCCAGCTCCCCTATATCGATCAGGTCGCGCTGACGATCGCCAATCCCGACCTGATCCCCGCAAAGGTAGCCAATGGCGAGGCCGACCTGCAGGCGGCCTATCTCAGCTTTCCCAACTACCCGTTCCTGAAGCGCGCCGAGGACCGCAGCGGCTTCGAGGTGCGCCGCTGGGAGTCCGGCCGCGGCTCGCATGTCACGCTCTATCCCAACCTCAACGTGACGGACGCCGTCTGGCGGCCGCTGGTGCGCAATGTCGATTTCCGGCGCGCCTTGTCCCTGGCCATCAATCGCGAGGACATCAACAAGGCGATCTTCTACGGCCTTGCCGTGCCGGGCGGGAACACCGTCCTGCCACGCTCGAGCCTGTTCGACCCGGAGCTGCCGACATTGTGGGCCGGGTACGATCCGGAGGCGGCCAATGCGCTGCTCGACGGGCTGGGGCTGGAGCGCGAGAGCCGCGACGGTCTGCGCCTGCTGCCGGACGGGCGCCAGATGCGTATCGTCGTGGAGACCGCCGGCGAAAGCCGCGAGCAGAGCGATGTCCTGCAGCTCGTCCGAGACGACTGGCGCCGGCTCGGCATCGATCTCCTGATCCGCGAATCCCAACGCGAGGTCTTTCGCAACCGCATCAAGGCCGGCTCCACGCTGATGTCGATCTGGACCGGCATCGACAACGGCGTACCGACGCCGGCGACCGATCCGGCCGAGCTTGCCCCCTCCACCGCCGAACAGCTGCAATGGCCGTCCTTCGGCATGTTCACCGAGACCCACGGCGAGGGCGGCGAGGCGATCGGCGGCAGCGAGGCGCTTGCGCCGCTGCGCGAACTCGCCGCGCTGCGCCAGCGCTGGATGCAGGCCAAGGACACCGCCGAGCGCGCCGACATCTGGGCCAGGATGCTGCGGATCTCCGCCGATCAGGTCTACACGATCGGGATCGTGGCGGGGGTCGACCAGATCGTCGCCGTGTCGGACAAGCTCAACAACGTGCCGGAACGCGGCGTCTACAATTACGAGCCGGGCGCTTATTTCGGCCTCTACCATCCGGACGGCTTCTGGTTCGACTGCGACGCGCTCGACCTGGCGGGAAAGCAGGAATGATCCGCTATCTTGCCGGGCGGGTCGTCACCATGGCCTGGACGCTCCTGGCGATAAGCGTCCTCGTGTTCATCATCATCCAGCTGCCGCCGGGCGACTATCTGACCAGCTACATCGCCGAGCTCCGCGCCCAGGGCGAGGCCGTCACCGTCGACAAGATCGCCTTCCTGCGCGAGCAATACGGCTTGGACAAGCCTCTGTGGGAGCAGTATCTGGTCTGGGTGACCGGGCTCGTGCAGGGCGATCTGGGCTATTCGTTCGAATACAACCAGCCCGTCGCCGACATCGTGGGCGAGCGCATGCCGCTGACCCTGCTGCTCAACGTGGCGACCGTCATCTTCGTCTATCTGGTCGCTTTCCCGATCGGCATCTATTCGGCCACCCATCAATACAGCTGGGGCGATCACGGCCTGAGCTTCCTGGGCTTTCTGGGCCTCGCCACGCCGAACTTCCTCCTGGCGCTGATCCTTCTGTATCTTGCCAATGTCTGGTTCGGCACGTCGATCGGCGGGTTGATGGACCCGCGTTACATCGATGCGCCCTGGACCCTGGACAAGGTCGGCTCCGTCCTGTCGCATCTGTGGGTGCCGGTGCTGGTCATCGGCACGGCCGGGACGGCCGGCATGATCCGGCGCCTGCGCGCCAATCTCCTCGACGAGCTGAATAAGCAATACGTGGTCACCGCCCGGGCCAAGGGCCTGCCGGAGCATCGGGTACTGCTGAAATATCCGCTGCGCATGGCGCTCAACCCGTTCATCGCCGATCTCGGCAGCCTGCTGCCGCAGATCGTCTCGGGCTCGGTGATCATCTCGGCGGTAATGTCGCTGCCGACCACCGGCCCGATGCTGCTGTCCTCGCTGCGCAGCCAGGACATGTATCTCGCCGGCTCGTTCCTGATGTTCCTTGCGCTGCTGACGGTGGTCGGCATGTTCGTGTCCGACGTCCTGCTCGCCATCCTCGATCCGCGCATCCGGCTGGGAAAGACCACGATCCGATGAGCGGGACGCCGCATTTCGTCTCGCGCGAGCCTTTCGATGCCGAGGCCACGGTGGCGGCAGGGTCCACCGTGTCGCTGGCCTACATGGAGGCGTCCCAGTCGCGGCTGATCTGGTGGCGCTTCCTGCGCCACCGCGTGGCCGTGGTCTCGCTGGCGTTCCTCGTCGTCAGCTATCTCTCGATCCTCGTGGTCGAGTTCCTGGCACCCTACGACATGCAGAGCCGCCATACCGACTTCATCTTCGCCCCGCCCCAGTCGGTGCACCTGTTCCACGACGGCAGCTTCGTCGGTCCGTTCGTCTATCCCCTCGATTTCCGGCTCGACCTCGAAACCCTGCAGCGCGAATACACCCCCGACACCAGCCGGCCCCTGCCGCTGCGCTTCTTCTGCCAGGGCGACCCGTATGAATTCTGGGGCCTGGTCCCCGGCAACCGGCACCTCGTCTGCCCGCCGGAGGGCGGCAGCCTGTTCCTCCTGGGCACCGACCGGCTCGGCCGCGACATGCTCTCGCGCATTCTCGGTGGCGCCCGCATCTCGCTCACCGTCGGCCTCGTCGGGGTAACCCTCAGCTTCATCCTCGGCATCACCATCGGCGGGCTTGCAGGCTATTTCGGCGGCTGGGTCGATTCCGTCGTACAGCGGGTGACCGAGATCCTGCGCTCGATCCCGGAACTGCCGCTCTGGCTGGCGTTGTCGGCCGCCCTGCCGGTCACCTGGAGCCCTCTGCTGATCTATTTCGGCATCACGCTGATCCTGGCGCTCCTCGACTGGCCGGGGCTGGCCCGCGCCGTGCGCTCCAAGCTCTTTGCCCTGCGCGAGGAGGACTTCGTGGTCGCGGCGGAAATGCTCGGCGCCAGTCCGCGCCGGATCATCTTCCGCCACCTCCTGCCCAATTTCATGAGCCATCTCATCGCCTCGGCGTCGCTGTCCATCCCGACGATGATCCTGGCCGAAACGGCGCTGTCCTTCCTCGGCCTCGGCCTGCGGCCGCCGATCACCAGCTGGGGCGTCCTGTTGTCGGAAGCCCAGAACATTGAGGCGGTGGCGCTCTATCCGTGGCTGCTGCTGCCAATGTTGCCGGTGATCCTGACGGTGCTGGCCTTCAGCTTCGTCGGCGACGGGCTGCGCGACGCCGTCGACCCGCACCACCACCACTGACGAGCCGGCCGACCGTCGACTGCGTCTCGACGATCAGCCGCTGGCCTGCGCCGAGGTCGTCGCGGCCTGCTCCCGGCGCGGGGTGAACAGCTCCATCGGCCGCGCGACCCCGTTCAGGGCATGTTCGCCGACCGAAACCCAGGCGCCCGGCGACAGCGCCGCCACCTCGGCGCTGGCCAGCACGTCGTGCGTCATCTGCTTGGTCAGCTTCTCGATGCGTTCGACCTCCGTCACGGTGGCGCCGATCACCGTGAAGGCCAGCCGCTCGGGTACGCCGATATTGCCGAAGACGACGCTCCCGAGATTGAGGCCGACGCCGAATTCGATCAGTTCGAGGCCTTTCTGGCGACGCCCCACATTGGCCACATCGCGCAGGGCAAAGGATTCCTTCACCGCCTTGAGGACCGCATGCGTGATCCCCGGCCCGTCCGTCTCCGTCTCGTCCAGCGGGTAGATCACCAGCACCGCATCGCCGATGAAGGCCAGCACTTCGCCGCCGGCCTCGATGGCGGGCCGCGTCGCACATTCGAAATATTCGTTCAGGAGCTTGAGGAAGGCCTCGCTGTCCAGCGCCTCGGTCAGCCGCGGAATTGCGCAGGTCCGAATACCAGACCAGCGCCCTGGTCGTGGCGCCGTCGCCGAGCCGGATATTGCCGTCGAGCACGCTGCGGCCTGCCTTGCGGCCCAGATAGGTCTCGACGATGTTGGTCATGATCTGCGACTGGATGATGGTCTTGCACACCAGCGCGAAGGTCAGCTGGATCGCCTGAAGAATATCGAGATCATCGTCGGTGAAGCCGCTGGCCCGGTCGCTCGCCCAGATCGCGATGACCCCGCGCGCCCGCATCTCGGTGAACGCGCCTGGCTGCGAGAACTCTGTCTTCAGGGCGATGTAGTCGGTGTAGCCCGCCTCGGCGAGTTCCTTCAGGATATCGAAATCCAGCGTCTTGCCGGGTCCGGTCAGGCGCCGCCGCAGCACCGGCAGGTCGGCCTCAACCATGTAGCGCAGCGGGCTGCGCTGCCACGCGTCGGTATTGGCATCCTGGTGGTGGAAATGCTCGATCGCGATCCCCTCGCCGCGATCCCACCGGACCATCTCGGCCCGGAACAGCGGATGCAGCGTCGGCCAGTTCAGCCGGGCCCGCGCGATCGGGATGCCGATGCCGGTGAGGCGCAGGCAGAGTTCGTGGAAGATCGTCTCGATGTCGCTCTTGCCCAGCGACTGCCGCAGCAGCCAGTGGTCAACCTGTTCGGCCAGACCCATTGCCCTGACTTTCCGTTACCGTTCCGTCCTCGCCGATCGCCAGCGTCAACCCCGTCGCACCGATGCGCGCGCCCGCGAACACCGCCTTCGCCTCGTCGGCAAGGCTCGCGAGCGAGGCGTCCGTCCGCAGCACGTCGTGATGGAAGATGACCAGCGTCTCCACCCCGCCGGCCCGGCACAGGCGCACCCCCTCCTGCCAGGTGGAATGGCCGAAGCCCCGGTACTTCGGCAGTTCCTCGTCGGTATAGGTGGAATCGTAGATCATCACCTGGGCGCCGGCGACGAAGTCGGCGACGGCATCGTCGCGGTGGCCCGGCTCGTGCTCGGTATCGGTGATGTAGCAGACCGACCGGCCCTCGAAATCGACCCGGTAGCCGACCGCCCCGTTCGGATGGTTGAGGCGCACGGTGCGCACCACGATGCCGTCGCCCAGATCGAGGACGTCCGGCGGGCGAAAGTCGCGATAGTCGATGCCGGCGGCGAACTGCTTCGGGGTCACCGGGAAGTAGGGAGGCCGCATGAACCGCTCGACCATCTCCCGGCAGGTCGTGTCGTCGAGGAAGTGGCCAGCATGGATGCGCACCGCCACGTGATCCTTGTAGAGCGGGATCACGAAAGGCAGGCCGATGATGTGGTCGAAATGGCAGTGGGTCAGGAGGATGTCGATCTCGGCGATGCGCTCCTCGTAGAGCCGGCGGCCGCAGCCGACGATACCGGTGCCCGCGTCGAAGACCAGCACGCGGTCGCCGCATCGCACCTCGACGCAGCTCGTGTCGCTGCCGTAGCGGGTGTTGGCCGCCGCCGGGGCCGGGATGCTGCCGCGTGCGCCCCAGACGGTGAATTCGAAGCGGCTCAATCTTCGGCGTCCGGCGCGATGGCGGCGCGGTTTCTGGCCGCGACCAGTTCCTGGTTCATGTGGGTCAGGCGCTCGGCCAGCCCGCGCATCACCTCGGCGGCGATCTCCGGGAACTGCCGCAGCAGTTGCAGGAAGCATTCCTTGCGCACCCTGAGCGCCGAGACGTCGGTGCGCGCCGTGACGGTCGCCGTGCGCGGTGTGTCGCACAGGATGGCGATCTCGCCGACCACGTCGCCGGACCCCAGCGTCGCCACCACGAAGTCCCCGTCCCCCGTCTCGATGGAGACGTCCGCCTCGCCGGCGACCAGGACATAGGCGGAATCGCCGCGCTCGCCCTGCCGGCACATGACCTGCCCCTTGCGATAGGCGATCGAGTCCGCGGTGAAGGCGATGAGCTTCAGCCGACTGGGTTCCATGCCGGCGAAGATCGGGACCGAACGAAGCAGGTCCATTTCCGATTTGAGCAGCGTCACGTCGTCCTCTGGCGTTCGGTCATCCGGGCATCTGCGTCGTGGCGGGCCGGCGCGCCATCGTGCGAGCGCGCGTTGGTTAGGTCGGCGATCATGCGCCCGTCCTTGAATTCCAATCTCCGGTCGAAAAGCTCGGCATGTTCGGCGTGACTGAGGACCCAGAAAATGATCTGCCGTTCGATGCCGAGTGCCGCACGGGATGCGAGGACACGCACAATAGTCTCCCGCTGGCCGTCCCCGTCAAGTGAAGAGAGCGGGCGGTTGAGAACCAGAAGATCGGCGCGCTTGAGAAGCGCCCGCGCCAGCGCCAGCTTCTGCTGCTGGCCCGACGACAGGCGCTTGGCGCCGCTGCCGACGTCGAAATCCAGCCCGATTTCGAAAACGGTCTCGGACAGGCCGGTCTCGCGCAGTGTGGCCACCAGCACCTCGTTGATGCGCGCCGAGGCTTCGGCGTAGCGATCGACGATGCGGCCGAAGAGGATGTTGTCCTGGAAGCTGGCGGCCGGGTTGATCGCCCCCGGGGAATGCACCGAGACGGCCCCGGCGAGGCCCGGATCCATGCGCTCCAGCAGCCGGGCGCGCGCCGCCAGCACGGCGGCCCGGATGTCGTCGTCGAGCAGTCCCAGCCGGTGGCGCGGTTCGATGTAGCCGAAGGCGAGCTGCTGGAAGGCGCGGCGGTCGCGCGCGCGCTCGCTGGCGCTGCCATCGGCCGACACCCGCCTGAGTGCCGCCTTGTAGCCATCCACCTCCTCGGGCGACATCAGGTCGACATTGTCCATCAGCGGATTGTCCGGCGACAGATCGCCGAAGATCTCGATCAGGGTCTCGGCGATTTGCCGGCCCATCTCGTGGAGGAGATCGTCGAGGCCGCCCTCCCTGAGCACGGCGACCATCTGCGGTCGGGCGACGAGCGGCATCTCCTCGGCGGCCTCGGGCAGGGCGATGCCGAACACGATGTTCTCCAGGACCGTCGCATAGTCGGAATAGCGGAGCGGGTCGAAGGATTCGAAATAGACCGCGTCGCCGCCCTCGGCGAGCCGTTCGCGAAAGCGCGCACGGGCCTCCAGCATGTGGACCGCGGTTTCCTCGGCCAGGCCCGCCGGCACCCGGTTGCGCAGGCCGAGCCGCGCCACGTCGATGCGGAAATCGGCGATGTCGAGCACCTGTGCCAGGCGTTCACGCAATTCGTGCGGACCGGCAATGCCGGCCGCCTCGTAATCGATCCAGTCGCCGCTGACGTCGAGGTCGCTGTTGCCCGAGACCTTGGCCTCCCGCCGGCGCGCCTCGGCGGCGGCATCGCCCGACCCCGCCTCGACCAGGGGCGCATGGCGCAGGCCGTAGACCAGCGCATCGCGGATCGACATCTGCGGAAAATAGAGGCCCGAGGTGGCATAGGCGATGCGGCGCCCGGCGAAGGCATCCGGCAGGCTGTCCAGCGCGTGCCCGTCGATGCTGATACGCCCCGAGGCGGCTTCCGCCAGCCGGACCATGGCCTCGGCCAGATACTCCGCGCCGCCGCCGATGGGTCCCGACGCGGCGATCGCCTCGCCCGGCGCCAGCCGCAGGCTGGTCGGCTCGAGGAGGTCGTTGCCGGAATCGTCGGCGATGCGCAGGCCCGATACCGCAATCTCGCGTTCGATCCGCGCCGGCGTCTCGTAGGACAGCTTCTGCACGTCGGGGGAGATCAGATGGCCCATCACGAACTGCTCGCGGATCTGGGCGTATTTCGACTGCACGTCGACGCGGAACTGGTCCCAGGCGATCAGCTCCTTCAGCGGGCCAGGCAGCTCCTTGTAGGCGGCGATCACGGCGACGAGCTGGCCGATGTCGAGGCGCCCGGCGATCACCAGATAGCCGCCGACGAGGTAGAAGATGAAGGGCGTGATCTGGGCGAGGAGGTTGTTGACGAAATTGACGAAGAACTTCCAGCGGAAGAAGTCGTAGCGGATCGACAGGATTCGGCCGAGGCGGCTGCCGAGCTCGGCACGCTCCCAGTTGGAGGTATCGTTGGTGCGGATCGAGGGAATGCTCTCGACGATCTCGCCGATCCGCCCCGACAGCAGACGGGCCGTGAGCTGACGGGCACGGGCCAGCGTCACCAGGCGCCGGCGCATCTGCGGGATCAGGATGAGCTGGAACAGGACGATGCCGCCGGCCACGGCGCCGAGCCAGAAATTCTGCAGGAAGATGAAGACGAGCCCGGTACCGGCCTGGCTGAGCAGCAGCGCCGGATCGGCAAAGGCGCTGCCGCCGAAGCCCCCCACCGGCTCGGTTTCGTCCTTGATCATCGAGGAAATCTCGGGGCCACGCACCTGCTTGAAGCGGGCGTTGGGAAACCGCAGGACCAGGTCGACGAGCTGGTATCGCAGTCGACGCAGCAGGCGCTCGCCGAGCCGCCCCTTGTAGTTCGACAGGTAGAACTTGAAGAGCCCGTTGACGATCACGAAGAACAGGAAGATCAGGCTCAGCCAGACCAGCACGCCGAGCCGGTCGAGTTCGACGCCGTCGAACATCGCCAGGTTGCCGCCGCCGAGGAAGCCCGGCATCGGCACCGAGATCTCGAACAAAGTCTCGGTCTGGCCCGGTGCCCAGTCGCCCTGGATCGGCCCGTTGACGATCCGCTTCGGCAGTTCGAGGGTCAGATACAGGAACGGCAGCGAGACCAGAAGCACCAGGAACAGCCAGACCTGCTGGGGCCGCGAATGGCGCCAGACATAGCGGAAGATGCTCTCGTCGAGCTCGTCCGCCGCTGCCATCTCAGCGCGTCTCCGTCTTGGGCAACGGCCGCTCGTTCAGAAAGTCGAGATTGGCCGCGCGCACGAAATGCCCCGGCCGCGCCTTCAGGAGCGGCCGCGCCACGCCCGCCTCGACCGTGAAGGGAGCCGGCCAGTTGCGCTGGCCGATCTCGCCCACCGGCGGCAGGCGGTCGAAGTCCAGCGGGCGTGCCGGGTCGGCGTGGGGCACCGCCTGCATCAGCATCTGCGTATAGGGATGCAGCGCGTCCTCGAAGAAGGCCGCGCGCGGCGCCAGTTCCACGATCTCGCCGTCGCACATCACCGCGATCCGGTCGGCGACATAGTTCACCACTGCCAGATTGTGCGAGATGAACAGATAGGTCAGGCCGCACAGGCGCTGGAGATCCTTCAGGAGGTTGAGGATCTGCGCCTGCACCGACACGTCGAGCGCCGCCACCGGCTCGTCGCAGATCAGCAGTTCCGGCTCCAGCGCCAGCGCCCTGGCGATGCCGATCCGCTGGCGCTGCCCGCCTGAGAAGCTGTGCGGATAGCGGCTGGCATGCTGCGGCTCCAGGCCCACGGCCGCCAGCAGCCGCTCGACGCGCACCCGCCGCTCCGCCCGGTCGCAGACGCCGTGGATCTCGAACGGCTCGGCCAGGATCGCGCCGACGGTCATGCGCGGGTCCAGGGACGAGAACGGGTCCTGGAAGACGTATTGCAGGCGGTTGCGGACCGCAAAGAGGCTGCGGCGGTCGGCCGTGACCAGGTCCAGGGGACCGTCGGGCGTGTCGAACAGCATCGCGCCCTCGTCCACCTGCACCGCCTGCATGATCGCGCGGGCAAGAGTCGTCTTGCCGGAGCCGGACTCGCCGACCAGGCCGAGGCACTCGCCGCGCCGGATGGTCAGCGAGACATCCTTCAGCGCATGGACGCTCGGCGCCGGGGCACGCGCGAACAGCTGTCGGTCGCCGCGCCGGGAAAAGCTCTTGGCGACCCCCTTCAGTTCCAGCAGCGGCGCGCCGACGACGCCCGACGGCTCGCGCTGCATCAGCGCGTCGGCCCCGATCCTGATCTCGCGGATCGGCTTCAGCCGGGGCGAATCCGTCTGGTCGAGATCCGGCACCGCCTTCATCAGCGAGATCAGATAGGGGTGCTGCGGATCGGAGAAGATCGCGTCCGACGAACCCGATTCCACCACCTTGCCGTGGTGCATCACCACGACGTCCTCGGCGAGATTGGCGACCACGCCGAGATCGTGGGTGATCAGGAGGACGGCCATGCCGAGTTCGCCCTGCATGTCGCGCAGGAGCTTGATGATCTGCGCCTGCAGCGTCACGTCCAGCGCCGTAGTCGGCTCGTCGGCGATCAGCAGCGCCGGCTTGCAGATTAGCGCCATGGCGATCATCGCCCGCTGGCGAAGCCCGCCCGACAATTCGAACGGATAGGATTCCAGCGCCCGCTCGGGCTCGGGAAACCGCACCAGCCGCAGCGTTTCCACGGTCCGTTCGCGGGCCTCGGCGCCCGAGGCGCGGCCATGTACCTCCAGCACCTCGCCGATCTGGTCGCCGAGCGTGTGGAGCGGCGAGAAGGAGGTCATCGGCTCCTGGAAGACGATCGAGATCGACTGGCCGCGGATGGCCTGGTAGCGCGGGCTGCGCGGCGACAGGGCGGCAAGATCGACCGGCCCCTGCAGCGGATCGTCGAAGCGGATGCTGCCGCCGGTGATCAAGGCGCCTTTCGGCAACAGGCCGAGGATCGCCTGGGAGGTCACCGTCTTGCCGGAGCCCGATTCCCCGACCAGCGCCACGGTACGCCCGGCGCCCACGCTGAGCGACAGATTGCTGACGGCCTTCACCGTCCCGGCCATCGACCGGAACTCGACGGACAGGTTCTCGATCGCCAGCAATGGCCGCGCGGCGACCGTGGCGGGCCGGTCCGGCGTCCCTATCGGCCGGTCCAGCACCGAAGCCCCGCTTCCCCCAGGCATCCGCTCATTCCACCTCATCGGCTCCGCGGCGTGGTCGCGCGCACGAGCCAACGGATTCCAGCACGGAACCGCGCGGGAAGTCATCCGGATTTTGCGCGCGCCGACGCGCCCGTTCGTCTCCAGCCTGCGCGGCGGCAAGGACTTTACGCGACGCGGACCTTCGCCCGCTCATGAATGGTCCAGCCCCCTGGCCATGTCGGCGATCATCGCGGCGGCGTTCGCCGCGCCTTCCAGATCGATGGAGGGGCGTTCGCCGGGGCTCCGCCGCCAGGCGTCGGTCACCGCCGCGGCCATGGTGGTGGCCGACAGCTGCGACGTCGGCACGACCGACAGGAGGCCCATCTTCCCCATGCGGTCCGCGCGGAACCATTGTTCGGTCTCCTCGCCCTCGTCATAGGGCACCACGACGGCCCGTGCCTCGGCGCGCAGGAGGTTCATCACCGTGTTGTAGCCGGCCTGCGAGATCGACAGGGCGCAGCCATCGAGCCGTTCCTGGAAGTTCGTCTCGAAGCGCTTGACGATGGTCCTCGCGTCCGCTGCAGCCGCCAGCGCCTGGAACTCGTCCTCGGTCAGGCGCGGCCCGGTCAGGAACCGCCAGACCCGATCGGCAAGCGGCGTGTGCGGCCGCGCCGCCATGACCGTGCGCATCAGCATGCCGGCCGCCGCCCCACCGCCGGCCGAGACGATCACTTCGCCATTGTCGTCCGCCGCGCCGCGCTCGGCCGGCTCGGTGACATAGCCGGTATAGCGGATGAGATCGTCGATCTCGCGGGCATGGGGATAGGTCTGCGCGAAGGCGAAGAGCGAGGGATCGGAATGGACGAGCACCGCGTCGAGATGGGCCCGCGCCAGCGCGGCGCCCTTGGCGGCTCGCTCGGGATGCTTGGTCTCGACCAGGATGTCGCGCACCGAGGTCACGCATCTGACCCGCGGCTTGTCCCGCGACGCCCGCTCCAGAAGCGGCACCAGCTCGAATTTGAACCGCCACCGGCCGAAGGGAAACATCTCCAGGAGCACGATATCCGGCCGCACCTCGTCATAGAGCGCCAGCAGCGCGTCGCGCCGTGCCGCGCGCCAGGCGTCGGTGATCGGCTGGCCGTCGGCGTCGTAGAGGGTCTTGAAGTTGGCGCCGTCGATGTGGGCCGGCGGCAGCTGCACCACATGGGCGCTGGCAAAGGGCATTTCCGCGACCGGCAGGCCCCCCAGCGCCACGGTCACCGACAGGCCCTGCTTCGCCATGGCATCGGACAGCAGTTCGCCGCGACGCAGATGACCGACGCCGAGAAGGTGCTGGACGTGGAACAGGACGCGCATCAGGCCGTCTCCGCCTGTTTTGATCGGGTGTGCCGGGCAAGCATGTCGCGCAGTGCGCCGTCCAGCGTCGCCGAGGCGGCGGCCAGGGAATGGCAGCGTTGTGCCCGGTCGCGCGCCGCCGCGCCCATCGAGGCCCGCAGCGACGGCTCGAGCATCTGCCGGACGGCGGCGGCAAAGGCGGCCACGTCGGCTTCCGGCGTCAGCAACCCGGTCACCCCGTCCTCGACGATTGTGGCGACGCCGCCGCTCCGGCCGGCGACGGCCGGAAGGCCGACGGCCTGGGCTTCCAGCAGCGCCATGCTCCAGGACTCCTTGATGGCTGCCCAGACGGCGAGATCGGCCGCCGCGAAGAGATCCGGCATCCCCTCGGGCTCTGCCGCGCCGAGGAAGGCGACCTGGGCCGGCAGTCCGGCAAAGGCCTCCCGCACGGCCGGTTCGGCCGGACCAGACCCGACGATCAACAGGTCGAACGCGCAATCGCCGAGGCTGGCGAGGGCCTGCGCCAGCAGCCTGTAGGAAGCGAGCTTCTGGTCCTCGCGCATCATTGCCGCGGCGATCAGCCAGGGCCGGTCCGGCGACAGGCCGTGCCGTTCCGCCAGCGCGGCCCGGCTGGCGTGGCGCCGTGACGCGGCCTGTCGCCACGGCTGCGTATCGAGGAAGGGCGCCAGCGCCAGATATTCGCCATGGCCGGCGATAAGGGGCGTGACGCCGGCCCGATCCGCCGGGTTGAGGCCGATGACCAGATCGGCCCGGCCGAGTGCGTCGAGGCTGGCCTCATATCCCAGCGACCAGGCGCCGCCACGCTGCTTGCCCGCGACCGAGGCTTCGGCGACCACATAGGGAATGCCCAGTGCCCCGGCGACGCGCGGCCCCAGCCAGTCCGGCGCCTTGTGGTAGAGATGATATGTGAACCAGAGGTCGAGGCTTGGCGCCGCCCTGCCCTGGCGCAGGAGCCGTTCCGCCAGCCGGCCGCCGATCGCGCGCAACCGCGCCTGGCGCCCGCCGTCGCCCCGGTCGTGGGTGCGAAAACGCGATGGCACGCACACCGAATGACCGGCCAGGCGCAGCGCCTCGACCAGCCCTCGCGCCACCGTGCGGTCGCCCGATGGCCGGGGATCATCGGGCGATTTCATCGGCGCGTAGAACGCGATGTTCATGCAGTGCCGGCCTTGGGTAGCGGGCGCACGCGCATCCGATCAGCGCCGGTCGCGCTGCCCGAATGCCGGCCGGCCGCGATGTAGCCGTCGGCGAGTTCGCAGATCGATTGCAGCCCGTCCAGAATGCCGTCCACGGCCACCGAGCGTGGCCTGGCCTGCGCGGGCAGCGCCCGGATGGCGTTGGCCATGGCGGCGGGATCCTCGACCTCGTCGTCCAGCAGCATGGCGATCAGGCCCAGCGTCTGGGCCTGCGAGGCGCGGATATACTGCTCCAGCCGGGGCTGGCGCCGCGGCACGACGACGGCCGGCTTGTCGAAGGACAGGATCTCGCAGAAGGTGTTGTAGCCGCCCATGGCAACGATTCCCTCGGCGCGTTCGAACAGCGGTTCGATGCTGGCGGCGAAGGTGATCAGGTCGACACTGTCGAGGCTGGCCGCGCGGCGCTCGAAATCCGTCTGGAACGCGGTCTCCATGAAGGGGCCGAGCACGATCTTGGCCCGCACGCCGATCGACGGGTCGGTCTCGTAGGCCCGCAGCACCCAGTCGACGAGTTGCGCGCCGTCTCCGCCGCCGCCGGTCGTGACCAGCACATAGGGCCGTTCGCCGATCCGGATGCGGTCGGGCAGCGCGCCCGACGGCTCGTCTGCCCGCTGCAGATAGCCGGTGAAGGTCGCCTTGTCGCGCACGGCCTGCGAGACGCCGATATCGGCCAGCGGATCGCAGATCTCCGGCAGGCCGTAGATCCAGATGTCGTCGTAGAAATTCTCGACCGCGTTGAAGGCGTCCTTGCGGGTCCATTCCTCGACCAGCCGCGACGGCTCGTCCATGATGTCGCGCAGGCCCAGCACCAGCCGGGCGCCGGTGGATTTCAGATAATGCAGCGTCGCCTCGACCTCGCCGCGCATGCCCAGCGGCTCCTTGTCGACGATGAAGATGTCGGGGTCGAAGATCATCGCGGTGGAGCGGATGATCGCACTGCGGATCTCGGTCAGATCCTCCAGCGATAGGCCGGGATTGGACGGGGCGTAGGTGTCGGCACCCAGCTTCACCACGCCGGGCACGCGGATGAAGTCGACCTGCGGCGGAAAGCTGAACGAACCGACGACCGGCGAGCCCGCCACGATGAGGATCGAGATGTCGGGCCGGTGCGCCACCAGGGCCTGGGCGATCACCCGGCAGCGGCGCAGATGGCCGAGCCCGTAGGTGTCGTGGCTGTACATGAGAACGCGCGGAGGCCGGGCTTTCATCGCATACTCCTGACGCTCCGACCCGCTCGACCGAAACACACTGGCGATTTTCCCGGAACAGCGCAAGATCGCCTGTCCGCCCGGAAACCGCGCCGGTCTAACGGTGCGCCGGTCCAGGCGCAATGGTCCGCGGCGATCGGGAACGGACCGTTCATGGTCGGCCAATACCGAGCGAAAGAGTCATGAGCAACAGAAACAAGCTGCTTGTCCCCTTCGCCCGGCGGGAATCGAACCGGGCCATCCCCGATCGCGTGCGCACGGTCGTCGACCGCTTCGAGATCCACAGCGAACGGCTGATCGGCTGGGTGCAGCTCGGCCTCGGCCTGTTCATCGCCGCGCTCTATCTGGTCGCGCCACGCCCTGTCGACAGCATGATGCAGCAGCCCGTGCCCATCAGCCTGGCGGTCTATCTCTGCTTCACGGCGCTGCGGCTGTTCCTGTCCTATGCCATCCGCCTGCCCGCCTGGTTCCTCGCCCTGTCGGTTCTGGTCGACGTCGCGCTGCTCTACGGCCTCGTCTGGTACTTCCACATCCAGTACGGCCAGGATCCGAGCTTCGTCCTGAAGGTGCCGACGATGATGTATGTCTTCATCTTCATCGCCATCCGCGCCTTTCGCTTCGATCCCGTCTGGGTGCTGGCGACCGGCTGCGTCGCGGCGCTCGGCTGGGTGGGGCTGACGCTCTATGCCATCGGGGCCGAAGGCACCGCGGCCATCACCCGCAGCTTCGTCGCCTACATGCATGGCGAGGGCATCCTGGTGGGCGCAGAGATCGACAAGATCGTCGCCATCCTCGTCCTGACCATCGTCCTCGCCCTGGCACTGACCCGCGCCAAGCGGCTTCTGGCCACGGCAACGCGCGAGCAGATCGAGCGCGAGGAAATCCGCCGCTTTCTTCCGGCCGATGTCGAGCGCGCGATCGTCGACGCGCCGGCTGCGGTGGTCGCCGGCGACGCGGTGGAACGCCAGGCCGCGATTGTCATCCTCGACATTCGCGGCTTCACCGGTTTCATGGCCCGCCACGAGGCCAGGGAGGTGGTCGAGGTACTGGTCGGCCTGCATGCGCGCATCGTGCCGGTGATCGAGCGCCATGGCGGCGTTGTCGACAAATATCTCGGCGACGGCATCCTGGCGACCTTCGGGGCGACGCGCCCCTCCGCCACCGCCGCGGCCGAGGCACTGCACGCCCTGTGCGAGATTCTCGCCCTGTCGCAGCAATGGGAGGGAGAGATGACCGCACGCTTCGGCCCGGTGGGCCTGCGCGTCAACGGCGCGGCGACCGCCGGGACGGTCGTCTTTACCGCGCTCGGCGACGAACACCGGCTGGAATACACGGTCATCGGCGATCCGGTGAACCTCGCCGCCAAGCTGGAGAAGCACAACAAGGTCGAGCGGACCATCGGCCTGACCACGGCAGCCAGCCTCGACATGGCCCGGGCACAGGGCTTTGCGCAATCCGCGGGGATCGGCCTGACGCCCCTCGACCGCCGGCAGGTGCAGGGTGTGGACGCGCCGCTCGATCTCGTCGCCGTCTCGCCCTGACGGCTCAGGGGAGCTTCTGGTCGAGGAGAATGATCTCCGAATGCAGGTGATCCACGTCGCGCGCCGCAACGTGGGGCGAGCGGAACCAGCGCGGCAGCACGATCGCCTCGATCGTGCCGGGATCGTCACCGGGCGTCATGAAGCGCGTGTCGATGGCCAGGACGCCGCGTTCGCCGGTCACCAGCACGTCCGCAATCGTCTGCGCCTCGGCCGACAGGAAGGCCGGATCGCTGGCGTGGAGGATCTCGTGATAGGCGATGGAATCGCCCTTCAGCTTGCGCTGCCAGACGATCCATGTGTCGCCGACGATCGCCTGGTGCAGGTCGAATCCGGCATGGGCGTCGAAGACCGCCCGCTGCGCCGCGTCGAGCCTTGCGCGGATGGCCGACGCCTCGCGCAGGACCGACAGGCGGCCGGCGCCGGGGCTGCCGGGACGAAACAGGCTGCGGCTGTCGTCGAGGATCGAGAAGCCCAGCGCCCGGATCCTGCGGCCCGTGGCGCGCCGCGCCGTCATCGTCTGGTAGGTAACGCCGGGCTGTGCCATGCCCGAGCGCAGCAGCTCGTCGCCGGTGCCGTCGCCGCGATAGTCCGCCAACAGATACCAGGAGGACAGGTCGCAGAACCGCCGGACCTGCCCGCCGATCCGGCGGTCGCTGTAGATTGTCCCCATGAAGCCAACGATGCGGCCGTGATCCTCGACCAGCCAGCCGCGTTCCACGCCGTCCGGCCGCCAGGGATAGTCGAGGAGACGTCGCCAGCGTTCGGGCGGGATCTTCGCGTTCATGTGCCGATGCAGGAGATCGATCACCGCGCCGATGTCGCCCTCCTGCGCCGGCCGGACGATCGCGCTCATCGACGGCCCGCCGCCGGCACTGCGGGACCCGCGAAGAGCGACGCCGCGTCCCGCCAGCGCACGGCGGGGTGCGCGGCGAACAGCGCCAGCAATTCTTCGAGGAACGCCCCGGTCTCCGCGTCGTGGTCGAGATGGTGGGTCAGGATGCCGAAGGGCTCTTGCGGGTCGCTGCGCCCGAGCCGCAGGTCGGCGAGGCGTTCGGCGGCCAGCCGGATCAGCTTGTCGCGGCCCGCAAAGCGCGCGCCCCCCTTCCATGTGAGAAGATCGAGATGGGCGTTCACGTGGCGGCATGCGGCCTGGGGCGAGGCGGTTTCGCGGGGCCCGAAGACCGAGATCCCCGCATAGCCTAGGTCGGGCAAGGCCTTGGCCACGGCCGGCTCGATCCGGTTCCAGGGCGGTACCATCACCGGCACGAAACGGTCGCCGAACGCCGCGGCCAGACGGTCCCGGCCGGTGCCCAATTCGTCCAGCACGGCCCGCAACGGCCGGTCGCCGCCGCATTCCACGGCGCGCCCGCCGGGCGCGGCGTGGTTGGTGTGCGCATAGCCATGCTGCAGGACGAACAGGAGCGGATCGTCGCGACAGGCGACCAGGCGGGGGGACAGGGCGGCCGGAATGACCGCCAGGGCCAGGGGCGCCTCATGCCGATGCGCGGCTGCCACGAGTGCGTCGAGCGCCGGCGACGCCTCTGCGGCGTCGTCGTCGCGCCACCAGACGTCGACCGTCCGGCTGGCCTCACGCCAGGCGTCGAGTTCGGTCAGAAGGTCGGTGGCGTCGCGCATGGAGCGGCTTTAGCGGCCCTGAGCCCGTCGGGCAATTCCTCTGCCCGCCGGAACAGACGCATCCCGACGGTGTCGTCAATCCTCTTCCTCTTCGTCCTCGGCGTCCTGTTCGTCGTCCGGAATGTCGGTGCCGATCAGCCGTTCGTCGGGCTTTTTGCCGGCAAAGGAATTGTCGGTGCGTTGCAGGACACCGTCCTCGGCGGGCTCGGGATCCGGGGTCTGGTCCTTGGGGGTCGGCATCGCGCGGTCTCCTCTTGCAGTTGATCCCGTAACCCCGCCGCCCGCCGCGTTCCACGCACGGCAAAGGGGCGCCGACGTACCGACGCCCCCAACGTGGCTGGGGCCTATTCAGCCGGCACGTCGCCCGCCGGCATGTAGAGATCGCCGCCGTCGCGATATTTCTGCGCCATCTTCTCCATGCCCTCCTTCTGCGCCTCGGCGCGGATCTCGTGGGAGATCTTCATGGAGCAGAATTTCGGCCCGCACATGGAGCAGAAATGCGCCACCTTGTGCGCCTCCTTGGGCAGCGTCTGGTCATGGAAGGCGCGTGCCGTCTCCGGATCGAGCGAGAGGTTGAACTGATCCTCCCAGCGGAACTCGAAGCGCGCCCTGGACAGGGCATCGTCGCGCCGCTGGGCTGCCGGGTGCCCCTTGGCGAGGTCGGCGGCATGGGCGGCGATCTTGTAGGTGATGACCCCCACCTTCACGTCGTCGCGGTCGGGCAGGCCCAGGTGCTCCTTCGGCGTGACGTAGCAGAGCATCGCGGTGCCGAACCAGCCGATCATCGCCGCGCCGATGCCGCTGGTGATGTGGTCGTAGCCGGGGGCGATGTCGGTCACGAGGGGCCCCAGCGTGTAGAACGGGGCCTCGCCGCAGACCCGCATCTGGCGCTCGACATTCTCCTTGACCTTGTGCATCGGCACATGGCCCGGCCCCTCGATCATTACCTGGCAGCCCTTGGCCCAGGCGATCTGCGTCAGCTCGCCCAGCGTGTCGAGTTCGGCGAACTGCGCCGCGTCGTTGGCATCGGCGATCGAGCCGGGCCGCAACCCGTCGCCCATGGAGAAGGACACGTCATAGGCCCGGCAGATGTCGGCGATCTCCGCGAAATGCTCGTAGAGGAAGCTCTCTTTGTGGTGATGCAGGCACCACTTGGCCATGATCGAGCCGCCGCGCGAGACGATGCCCGTGGTGCGGTCGACGGTCAGCGGGATATGGGCGAGCCGCACCCCGGCATGGATGGTGAAATAGTCGACGCCCTGCTCGGCCTGCTCGATCAGCGTGTCGCGGAAGACCTCCCAGGTCAGATCCTCGGCGACGCCGTTGACCTTCTCCAGCGCCTGGTAGATCGGCACGGTGCCGATCGGCACCGGCGCGTTGCGGATGATCCAGTCGCGGATGTTGTGGATGTTGCGGCCGGTCGACAGGTCCATCACCGTGTCGGCGCCCCAGCGGATCGCCCAGACCATCTTCTCCACTTCATCGGCCATGGAAGATGTGACGGCGGAATTGCCGATATTGGCGTTGATCTTGACCAGGAAATTGCGGCCGATCGCCATCGGCTCGACCTCCGGATGGTTGATGTTGGCCGGGATGATCGCGCGGCCCGAGGCGACCTCGTCGCGCACCCATTCGGGCGTGATGAAGTCCGGGATCACCGCCGTGTACGGCTCGCCGTCGCGCTCCAGCGCGCGCCGTGCCTCGGCCCGGCCGAGATTCTCGCGGATGGCGACGAATTCCATCTCGGCGGTGACGATGCCGGCGCGGGCATATTCATATTGGGTCACGGACCGGCCGCCGGTCGCCCGGCGCGGCGCGTTGCGGACGGGAAATTCGGGCGTCAGCCTGTCGGCCGGCAGATTGCCGTTGTCCTCGGGCCGGACGGCGCGGCCCTCATAGTGCGCCGTGTCGCCGCGGGCGGCGATCCAGCTTTCGCGGATGCGCGGCAATCCCTTCGCGATGTCGGTCTGAGCCTGCGCATCCGTGTAGGGGCCGGATGGATCGTAGACGACGACGTCCGGCTCGCCCGCGGTCGGATGCACGGTGATCGCGCGCATC
This sequence comes from Aurantimonas sp. A2-1-M11, assembly GCF_036549475.1. NCBI lineage: Bacteria > Pseudomonadati > Pseudomonadota > Alphaproteobacteria > Hyphomicrobiales > Aurantimonadaceae > Aurantimonas > Aurantimonas sp. A2-1-M11. The sequence continues at coordinate 23,904 of NZ_JAZHLI010000062.1, forward strand.
GGCACGCGGATGTCGGGAAAGGCCGTTCCGGCCATGTAGATCTTGCGGGAGGCCGGCAGCGGGCCGGCCGTGACGGTGGGGGTGACGGCATTCATCATGGTTCTCCAGTGCGCGCTCGCGTCGGAGATCCAGCTCTGCTTCGGTGATCGAAACGGTCGCCAGCCTGTCGCCCCGTCGTCGGGAGCATGGACCGCAATGCGGGCCGGAGAGGTCGGCGGCTTTCCCATCCCTACGCCAGTATGAACTGGATCAGGTTCGTAGGGTCGCCGCGCGCTTCGCCGATGATCGGCGGCCGTCGGCCTCTCAGTTCCTTGCCGGAACTCCCCTTGGACATGCGGACGGTAGCAGCGCGCACCGGCGTGTCAACAGCGGCCGCCATGGCACGCCATGGCAGCCAGGGCAATCGCATTTCAGAACAGGCTGAGCAGGCGAGAGAGGAATGCATTGTCCCAGCCTGCCCTTTGGAATTTCCCCTTCAAGGATTCCTTTGAGCCGTCCTTCTGCAT
>NZ_JAZHLI010000063.1:0-22799 GCF_036549475.1 Aurantimonas sp. A2-1-M11
GCAACCAGGAGCGTTTCCCAGACCGGCTCCCAGCCTTTGACCGGACGCGCAACCGGCCAGCCAGCCAGCGTCTTCTGCCTTTGACAAAAACATCAGTCCGACAGGCTGCTAGGGTCGTGACGCGACGGCGGCGATCCACCGCGGCCATCAGAGGGCCACGTTGGTGTCGACCGTTCCCCCGCCAAGGGTTCCGCTCCGAATATCCGATAGTGTGCGGATCATCTCCGCCAGGAATGGATGACCTGTGATGCGCAGGCCGCAGAGCCACCCGAGCGCTGCGAGAGGAACCGTTGCCAGCGCCCTGTCGATCGACAGGTCGAAGCCGCCTTCCGACGCCGCCACCAGGACCAGTGGCCCCGCTGCGGTGAACCCGACGACCGCCGCGCTGCGCCAGATCGCACCGACAATGTCACCCCAGCCGATCGGCAGATGACGGCGCACGAAATGCAACGCTACGAGGGCCTGGAGCGGTATAACCAGCATCAGGCTCCAGGCAACGGCGTCGAGCCCGAAGAAGGTCGCCACCGCGATGATGGCTGCGGCGATGGGGAAGACGATAAGGGCGCGCAGAAACACGTCGCGCACTGCGCCCAGCGACACGAGCACCGGATAGTTCAGTTCGAAGCTGAAGGAGAACAGCGACGCGAGCGCGATGATCTGCACGAGCGGCGCGACGGCTGTCCACTGATTGCCGAGGAGGATGTCGACGACCGGGTAGGCGAGGATGGCGAGCATGACGAGCGCAGGCCATTGCAGGGCGGTGATGAACGAAAGCGCGTTCAGGTAGGGATCTCGAAGGTTTCGGCCCTGCCGAGCTTCGGAGGAAAAGGCGGGCAACACCACGGCGGTGATCCCACCGAGCAGGATCTTGTCGGGAAGCTGGCAGATCATCAGGCTGCGGCTGTAGATGGCGGCCGCATCCAGCGACAGGATGCGGCCGAGGAGCAGATAGGGAAGCGCCTCGTAGATCTTGTAAAGGAATGCCGTCCCGCCGTTGTATCCGCCGAAAGTCAGCATCGCCCGCCAGTGCGTCAGCGACGGTCGGTAGAGCCGCAGATCCCCACGCAGGGCGATGGCCATGCCCCCCGTCACCAGAGCACTGCACAGCCACGCCCACGCAAAGCTCATATAGCTGAACCCGGCCAAGGCCAAGATAACTGTCACCAGCGAGGCCGTTGCGGCCCCGGATAATCTGACGACGGCGAGCTTCCCGAAGGCCATGTCGCGCAGCCAGAGCGTGAGAATCGGAATGGCGACGACCTCGACCAGGAGGCTCACCGAGATCACCTCGAGATAAGGGACTAATCGGTCCTCTCCGTAGGCGGCGGCGATCCAGGGCGCCGACGCGGCCAGCGCGCCAGAGATCACCGCCGTCAGGCAAAGCATGATGGTGAAGGCGCCGCGCACAGCCTCCTCGGTCAGGCTTTGCTGCTGAAAGAGGAAGCTGGCGCTCGCGAACTCGCGCAAGGCCATCGTCATGCCGATCACCGCCATGCCGATGACGGACACGCCGATCTCTTCCGGAGTCAGGATGCGAGAGACGATCGCAACAGTCAGAAAGTTGCTTACGAGGGCGAAATAGCGCTCGCCGGTGCTGAGGAGGAGCGCGCGCCTGACGGCGAACATCTGGACTGGCTCCCATTCAAGTGTTCATTGGCTCGGCATGACGCTCGCCCATTCACGCGTCTCACTCGCCCGAGTTGTTCTAGAAAAGCCTGTAACCGTCACGACGAACAAACGGGCGAACCCACCGCATCGAAAGGCGTAGCCCGGGTCCAACCTTCCACAATATTGCGGGATTCCCCCGCATGCCGCCGCGCGACTAGCATCCGAACATTGACGACCGCAAAGCGGACAATCAGATGACTTTGTACACGTTCATCGGAACGGCCTGTCTGCTGGCTTCGGTCACTTCGGCCTCAGGCGAGTTGCTCTGGGGCGTGAACGGACACCCTCTCACCGCTTATCCCGGAATCACCGTCGCACAGCAGTTCGACTATATGAGCGATCTCGGCATCAAGTCCTATCGCGTGAATATTCCTGACGAGAGCCGGGCCGACGAACTCGCCGTTCTAGTCGAGGAAGGAAAGACTCGCGGCATCGACATCCTTCCCGTCATCACGCCTGGCGACCTCGACCTCGACACGGATACTTCCGACGTCCTTTACCGCAAGGCGCGCGAACTCGCCGTGGCGCTCGGATCGCGTTTCAAGGACGACATCCGCGTCTGGGAACTCGGCAACGAGATGGAGAATTACGCCATTATCCAGCCATGCGAGATGCGGGACGACGGTACGCAATATCCTTGTGAATGGGGACCGGCCGGTGGCGTCGACGCGCTGGAATATTTCGGCCCGCGCTGGGCCAAAGTCAGCGCCGTCCTGAAGGGCCTTTCAGACGGCATGGCATATGTCGATCCCAAGATCCGCAGGGCAATCGGCACCGCTGGCTGGGGCCATATCGGCGCCTTCGATAGGTTGAAGCAAGACGGGGTCGATTGGGACATATCGGTCTGGCACACATATGGCCAGGATCTCGAATGGGCCCTCAGAACGATCGTGGAGTACGGTAAGCCCATCTGGGTCACCGAGTTTAACAACCCGCTCGGCAGCCAGCGCGGCGATCAGCAGCAGGCTGATGGCCTGACGCATGCGATGGCCCGGATGCGTGAGCTGCAGGACACCTACGGGGTGGAGGCGGCTCATATCTACGAGTTGATGGATGAGCCCTATTGGGCACCCGATTCAGAAGCCTTTATGGGATTAGTGAGGGTTGTCGCGGATGATGATGGCGGCTGGATCGCCGGTGAACCGAAGCCCGCCTACTTCGCCGTTCGGAAGATCATCCGAAGGCCTAACCCCTCCGCTTCCCCGAAACGCGACTGCGACCTCTCGCAAACCGCTGCCCCGCCTTCTTCGCCCATTCGCAAGGCGATCTACGCCCATTGCCTGATGATTGGTCGTAGCGGCGATCGCGAGGACATCGGGAGTTGGGGCGCGGCGATCGAGGACGACGGCTTGCCGGTATCGGAGATGCTCCTGAAAATGCTGCGCTCGGACGAGTTCGGCGACAGACACGCAACATTCGGCCTCACCAACGAGACCTATGTCGGCTTCCTCTATCGGCTGCTGCTTGGCCGCAAGGCGGATCCGGGCGGCCTTGACGCCTATGTTGGGGAACTCGAATCGGGATCGATGACGCGCCCGAGCATCGCGGCGGGTATCATCGCGTCGAGCGAGTTCATGGACAGGCATCCGACCTTGTTCGGGGATGACGCCATCGCCTCGCCGGCGCCGGTGAGCAGATGAAGAAACATCCGATGATTGCCCGGCGCCCCGCCGGTCTCGCTCGCCTATCGCATTCAGCGCGCGTCTTTGCCTTGAGCCTCGCGGCCCTAACGGTCGGAGCCGTCGCTGCCGGCGGGTGCACCTCGTCCGTCGAAAGTCCGAAATTCCCGCTGAGCGTTACCAGCGGCAAGCGCTACCTGGAGGACGCCGACGGCCGGCCCTTCTTCATGCACGGCGACACAGCCTGGTCGCTGATCGCTCAACTGACGCGCGAGGAGGCCGATCTCTACCTGCGCGACCGCAACGCACGAGGCTTCAACACCATTCTGGTGAACCTCCTCGAGCACCGCTTCGCCGACAACGCGCCGGCGAACATATTCGGGGATCTGCCCTTCGCCAAGGATGGCGACTATGGTTCGCCCAACGAGCGATATTTCAAGCACGCCGACTGGATCCTGGCGCGCGCCTGTGAGCTCGGATTTCTGGTGCTGATGACGCCGTCCTATGCTGGAAACGACGGCGGACCCGAAGGCTGGTATCAAGAAATGAAGGAAAGCGGGCCGGCGAGCCTTCGCGCCTATGGGCGCTTTCTCGCAACGCGCTACCGCGATCTCGACAACATCCTCTGGGTGCACGGCGGCGACTACGATCCGCCGGACAAGGACCTCGTTCGGGCCCTCGTCGAGGGGATCCGCGACGTAAATCCCGAAGCGCTCCACACGGCGCATGGCTCGCCCGGCTCCGCCGCGCTGGACTTTTGGGCGGGCGAGCCGTGGATCAAGCTCAACAACGTTTACACTTACGACGAGGTATTTCCCGACGCTCTCGCACAATACCGCCGCCGCGAGGCGATGCCCTTCATCCTGATGGAAAGCGGTTACGAGAATGAGCATGGCACCGACGCGCACCGCGTTCGCGTTCAGTCGTACCAGGCGATCCTTTCGGGAGCATCGGGTCACCTCTTTGGCAACAATCCGATCTGGCATTTCGACGGCCCCGGCATCTATCCGGCTCCGGTAAGCTGGCAGCAGGGGCTGGACAGCCCCGGCGCGCGGAGCATGACCGTCCTCCATGATCTGATCGCCTCGGTGAAATGGTGGTTGCTCGAACCCGACCAAGGCCGGCTTCTCCTCGACGGATGGACAATCGCCGGGGCGCGGACCGTGGCGGCAAGTGCGACGGACGGGTCCTTCGCCCTGGTCTACCTGCCGATCGGACGCGAGATCATTCTGGATCTCAGGCGACTTTCCGGACCTCTCGTCGCGGCGCGCTGGCTCGATCCGGCGAGCGGTGCGTCGACCCCGGTGAATGGATCACCCTTCCAAGCCGGTATCGTGATGCTGAGCCCCAATGCAAACTCCGGGGCGGATCGGAAGGACTGGATGCTCGAGCTGGTCTCCGAGGCGGAGGTGGAGCCCAGCCAATGAGCGTCGAATACGATGAACTGCGCCGTCCTGTACGCCAACCCCGGCTGTTCGGATTCGCCCGGCTTGCTCGCCATTTTATGAGGCGACCCGCGCAGACCCGAAAGAGGCCCGCGAGGATCGCCCTCTTCGGTCTTTTCGGATGCGGCAATCTCGGCAACGACGGTTCGCTCGAGGCAATGCTTGGGTTCCTGCGTGAGGCGCGGCCGGACGCGGACCTTGTCTGCATCTGCGCGAACCCCGACCTCGTCGCCTACAGGTTCCAAATCGCGACATTGCCGATCAGTTGGTCGCGTCACCTCCAGGGCCGCGCCCGTCGGTTCGACCGTGCCTTCCTGAAGATCCCGGGAAAGTTGATAGACCTCGCCCAAACGTTCTGGTTCCTGCACGACGTCGAGCTGGTGATCGTGCCTGGGACGGGCATTCTCGACGATTTCGGCGAGCGCCCTTACGGCATGCCCTTCGACATCCTCCGTTGGTGCCTTTTCGCTCGACTGTTCGGCGCCCGGATCGCGTTCGTCAGCATCGGCGCGGGCCCCATCCGGAACCGTGCCAGCCGGTGGCTGATGACGAGCGCCGCACGTCTCGCGCACTATCGCTCCTATCGCGATGAACTTTCCAAGATCTTCATGGAGCGAGCCGGTTTCGATACGAGCCGCGATTTGATTTATCCAGACCTTGCATTCAACTTGCCCGCCCCGCCGACACGGGAGAGGGAGGCCAACAGATCCGGGCGCCTGACCATCGGGGTCGGGGCGATGAGCTACTACGGATGGTATGGCTTCGACCGTGGCGGCGAGGCTATATATGCTTGCTACATAGCCAAGCTGACGCAGTTCGTGACCTATCTTCTCGACCAGGACCACGACGTCCGCCTGCTCATCGGCGAGATGACAGACCAAACAGCAATCGATGACATCATCAGGGAAGCGAGCAATGCGCGACCGGCGCTTGCAGGCGCTAGGATCGTCGCCGAGCCCTCGCATTCGCTGCGTGAGCTGATGTCTCAAATCGATCAGACCGATGCGGTCGTCGCGACCCGCTTTCATAACATCGTCTGCGCGCTGAAGCTTGGGAAGCCGACGCTGTCGCTCGGATACTCCAGGAAAAACGACGTGCTGATGGCGGACATGGGGCTCGGCGCCTACTGTCAGCATGTCGAGCGCTTCGAAGTCGGCCGCCTGATCGACCAGTTCCAAGATCTCATGGCGCACCGAAACAATTGTGAGCGCAAGATCAGCAAACGGACAAATCTATATCTGGATGAGCTGAATCGGCAGGACCACCACCTCCTAACAACGCTGATCTGAGAGAGGCATATCCTCGTTAAATTTCGGGCACGTCGGTGCCGGCGAATTTGGCGTTCTCGACTCGTCCGGGCCATGGGCCTGCCGGGATTGTCCAAGAGGCCCCTCTTGATCTTGTTGAGTGTCAGAATGGCGGTGAAGTCGGAGGTGTCGAAGCTTTTGACGGCCGGAAACCGCGCCGCCCGAAATTACCGGGAACATGCGGGAAAGCCGCCTTGACGGCAAAGGCCCGAAACCCCTACAGGACAGGCGCGGGCGATTAGCTCAGTTGGTAGAGCGCCTCGTTTACACCGAGGACATGCCCCAGCAAGTCTCCGGATTTCGCTCCCGCAAACTACTGAAAACCATCATTTTCCACCTCTTCACCCACGGCTACTACCGGGAACCTGACGGAAGGCCCATTTGGCGAAACTGCGCTCTGATATCATTCCAACCAAAATGGAGATCGCAGCCGTCGCCGCGATGGCAAAGACGAGCCGACCGGCCAATACGCCCAAGGGATCGGCGCCGAGCGCGACGACGATCAGCGTGTCTTCGATGACGCCATGAGCGAAGCCCATAAAGACGCTGGCGAGAAATATCTGACGCGGCGAAATCGTGCCCGATCGCGCCTCGCGGATCAGCAGGCCGCCGCCATAGGAGATCCCCACGAGCAGGCCGACCGCCGTGAACTCTCCCGCCTCCCCCCGTATACCGGCGAGCCGCAGGATGGGCGCCAGTCCCCGCATCATCAGGTCCAGCAGCCCGGTGGCCTTCAGGATGTCCAGCATCCAGGACAGAGCCAGGAAGATGACAAGCATCGTGGCCATCGTCTCCAGCAGGCCGAGAAGGAAGTCCCCCCAGCCCGGCTCGACGTTCATCGGTATCCAGGCAGGATTTACCGGCGGCGCTAACCAGCCGGTCGCCACGAGCAAGCGGTGCAGCAGGAAGGCGTAGAGGACGCCACCAAGGAGGCGGAGGACCGTCGTGACGATCAGCGCCGGTCCGGCCTTCTGGATGATCTTTTGTTCGATGGGCAGGCCGTGCGCGAAAAGCAGGAGGGCCGAGAAGACGGTGATGTTACCGACGCTCAGTTCGGCGACCGGTACGAGCACGTAGATCAAGGGGATAGCCCCCCAGATACCGATCAGGAGCCCGCTCAGCCATGCGAGGCCGAGCTCTGGGGGCAGCCCGAACAGGTGCATCACCGGACCGAATGCGGGAGCGATAGCCTCGATCGCCCCCATCCGCGACAGTATCTCTGTGAGGATCGTGATCGGCACCACGATCCGGGCGAGCACCCAGTAGGTGGCGAGCGTCGCCCGCGTCTTGCGGAACACCTCCATGAGAAGCGCCATCAGCTGTGAATTCCGGGCACAATTTTCCTAAGCGGTGGCTTCATATCGCCTGCTTACCGCAACTATCAAAGGGACCGTGCAGGAAAGCTAACCGCACCGCCGCACCAGCATGCGGTGACGGGGTTCCCAAAAATGGGGACCAGCAAGCGTACGGCTTGGCCTGTACGGAGAGCGGGGGCGTAAGGGACCAATGTCTCGACTGGGCCTCCAGGCGTTCGCATTCTCAATGACCCTCCCTGACTCATCCGCAGCCCCCACAGATCAGAGAGCCGCACTCAACGGCCTCTTTAGCATCATTGTCAACAAGTACGTTAACAATTTCTGCGCGGCCGGGTTGTGCTTATCCTGACCGCATCGATGGGGCCGGGCCGACTTCTGCCGCACAGGGGACTCACCACGAACTCGTGCGATTCTCTGTGCGAGATGGAAGGGAATAGTCCGGCTAACCAAATCACATCCTCGGCGGTCGATTTGTTGACAATCGTGTCAACACGATCCACGTTGCCGAAAGCACGAATTTGGATTTAGTGAGAGGGTAAGAATGGCGAGATCATCAGCTATCCGAACGGTAGAGGCTCGGACAATACGTGTTCCGCTGGACTCTCCGACCTCCTTCTCGACCCGGCAGGTTCATCATCGCGACTATGCCGTGACCCGCGTGACCACCGACGACGGCGTCCGCGGCATCGGATTCTGCTATGGCGGCAGCGATGCCGGCAGCCTCGTCACTCAAGGCGTGCGCGACCTCTTCGCGCCGCTCCTTATCGGTGAGGACGCGACCCGCGTCGAAGGCTTGTGGGACAAAATGTATGCGTCGGGCCTGCTGCAGGGTCGCGCTGGGTCGCTGATGCGCTCACTCTCGATCCTCGACATCGCCCTCTGGGATCGCAACGCCCGCGCCGTCGCCATGCCGCTGCACCGCTATCTCGGCGGCTATCACGACGAGAGCGTGCCGGCCTATGCGTCCGGTGGCTATTATCTCGACGGCAAATCGCCCGAAGCACTAGGCGAGGAACTCGCCGGTTATGTCGCGCTGGGCTTTGAGGCGGTGAAGATGAAGGTCGGCCGGCTCGATCCCGCCGGCGAAGAGGCTCGCATCAAGGCCGCCCGGGAGGCGATCGGTCCCGACGTCCTTCTGATGCTTGACGCCAACAATGCCTGGAGCGACCTGCCTACATGCCTGCGTTTCATGGATCGCTACGAGCCCTATGATCCCTACTGGATCGAGGAGCCCTTCTCGCCGGACGACATCGCCAACCATGCCCGCCTCGCTCAGAATACCCGGGTCCCGGTGGCCACCGGCGAGATCGAGGCGGGCCGATGGCGGTTCAAGGAACTGCTCGATCAGGACGCCGCCGCGATCCTGCAGACCGACGCGGCCGTCTGCGGCGGCATCAGCGAATATCGCCGTATCGGCGCGACCGCCGCAAGCTACGGCGTCAAGCTGTGCCCGCACTGGTTCCACGATCTGCACGTCCATCTCGTCGGCTCGGCGCCAAACGGCCAGTTCGTGGAATATTTCGCCGACGATCAGGTACTGAATTTCCGCCGGCTGATCGACAGGCAGCTCGAGACCAAGGGGGGCAGGCTGATCCTGCCGACGGAACCCGGACTCGGCTTCGACTTCGACGAGAAGGCGCTCGATGCCTTCGCACTCGACGACTGGGCGTAACGTTCGTTGCAGAAAATCGGAAAATCCAATGACACAAATGACCGCGGCATGGGCCGCAATCGAGGGGAGACGGCAATGCCAGGCGATTTAATGAAGGGCGTACTGTCGCCGGTGGTGACCCCGTTCGATGCGACGCTGAACCCGGACACTGCCGCGTGGATCGCCCATTGCCGCTGGTTACTGTCTCAGGATTGCGGGCTCGCGATCTTCGGCACTAACAGCGAGGCGAACTCGCTAGCGGTCGCCGAACGCCGGTCGTTGCTGGACGCCGCCTTCGAGGCGGGTCTTGACCCGGCGCGCATGATGCCCGGCACCGCTTCGTCCGCGTTCCCCGAAACGGTGGAACTGACCAGGGCGGCTGTGGAAGGCGGGGCGGCTGGTGTCCTCATGCTGCCGCCCTTCTACTACAAGGGCGTGTCTGACGACGGGCTCTTTGCCTATTACAGCGAAGTGATCCAGCGCGTATCGGACGCGCGCCTTCGAGTCTATCTCTACCACATCCCGCCAGTAGCCCAGGTTCCGATCTCCCTGGCGCTGATCGAACGGTTGCTGAAAGCTTATCCGGGCACGATCGCCGGCATCAAAGATTCCTCTGGCGACTGGGATAACACCAAGGCGATGATCGAGACGTTCGATAACTTCGCCGTCTTCGCAGGTTCGGAGGCCTTCCTCCTCGACACGCTTCGCGCCGGTGGTGCCGGCTGCATCAGTGCCACGGCCAACATCAACCCTGCCGCAATCCAAGATGTCTACGCCAACTGGCAGGCGGACGACGCCGACCAGCGGCAAGAAGCCATCACCGCGTTCCGCAAGGCCGTCGCCGCGTATCCGATGATCCCGGCACTGAAGGCCACCGTCGGCATCGCCACCGGCGACCGCGGGTGGGAGCGCGTGCGCCCTCCCCTGATCTCGCTCGACGACGACACCGTGGCGTCGTTGTCGCGGATGCTGGAGAGCCGCAGCTTTGGCATGCCGGGCCGCAGCAGGGTCGCCGCCTGATGTCCGGCGTCGCGGTGGTCGGGTCCGGCACCATGGGTCGGGCGATCGCCGCCGGCTTCGTCCGCTCGGGCATGCGGACCATGCTCGTCTCCCGCGACCCAGCCAACGCTGGGCCGGCGCCAGCGGGCGTGGATCTCGTCGGCGCCCTGCCGGACGAGGCGCCGAACATGGTTGTCGAGGCTATACCTGAAGATCTGGCGATGAAGATCGCGCTCTTCCGGTCTGTCGAAACGCGCTACGATCCCGCATCCGCCCCGCTGATGGCCTCAAACACCTCAGGGCTGCCACTCCAAGACATCGCCGACCGTCTGGCGCGCCCGGACCGGTTTCTCGGCATCCACTGGTTCCACCCCGCTGCCGACCTGCCGATGGTCGAGGCCGTGCGGGTCGCAGAGACCACACCAGACACCCTCGACACCGCAATCGGCCTCCTGCACGACAGTGGCTGGGACAGCATCGTCGTTCCGCGTCCAATTCCCGGCGCAGTCGTGAACCGGCTGCAGCATGCGATCCTGCACGAGGCCTATCACCTCATGGCGGAGGGACTGGCGACCGTCGAGGATATCGACCGGGCGGCCCGCTGGCTGCTCGGTCCGCGGATGTGCATCGCTGGCCTACTGGAACAGAAGGACCTTGCCGGGCTTACCGGCCACATTCTCGCGCAGCGCAGCATCGTCCCGGATTTGTGCCATAACGTAGAGCCCAATGCCGCAGTGCAGGCAATGCTGGAGCGGGGCGAGACCGGAGCGCTGGCTGGACGCGGCTTCTACGACTGGAACAGGCGCGACGCCAATGAGGCGATCGCAACGGCCGCTACGCTTCTGCGTCAGCTAATCGCGTATCTGGACGATCACGCCCGAGGCACCGTTTTCAGGTGAAGCGGGTCCGGTACATCTCGATGTAATGGTTCTTGGCCGGTGCCAGATGACCGCGGCAGAGCGCGATCAGTTCGTCACGATTCTGCGTGCGGATCGCCGCGATCATCTCGCGATGCGCACTTGCAGCCCATTGCAGATAGTCCTTGTCGTTGACAAAAATCGAGCGATAGGCGTGGGATTTCTGCGCGAAGCTGTTGATTGCCTCGATCAGTGCGGCATTGCCGCAATGGGCGAACAGAGCCTGATGAAACGCTATGTTGGAGCGAAACACCCCGCGCCGGTCTTCCGCCTCGATTGCCTGCCCGTGTCTGCCTTGTATCGCCTCCAGCTCAGCGATGGCCGCCTCCGGCATGGGCAACTTGATCAACGAAGCTGCGTGAGATTCCAGTAGCTCTCGGACAGCATTGATGTCCTCGACTTCAGCCTCGCTATAGAGACGCACGACGGCACCCCGGTTGCGGACCCGGTTCACCAACCCCAGCCTTTCCAGCTCGATAAGTGCTTGACGCACCACATGGCGCTTCGCGGTGAACCGGCTTGCAATCTCTTCCTCGATCAGGCGTTCGCGGGGATGGAGACGGCCAAAGACGATGTCTTCCTCAAGCTGCGCCGCTATCTCCAGCGAGACTTCTTCCCCGCTCTGGCGGCCCGAGGCCGCCGCGATGTCACCATCGTCGTCCGATCTCGCCGTTATGGACATGTGTTCGCTACTCCTGCGCTTGATCGCCCTCGCATAGCGACGCCAACGATTATCCTCAACTAACCATGGAGCTCAGTCGCGGCTACCCGCAATGTCGCTTTCCACCGAGGATACATTTTTTTTCGCCGCCTCCGGCTTGCGGAACAGCCAGGCCAGCGATCCGAAGAAGGGTGTCGCCTGCAGGATCGACAGGAAGGCCACGGCGAGCAATGTCGCCGAGATCGGGTTCTGCAGGAAAATCATCCAGTCGTTTCGCCCAATCAGCATCGATTGCTGCAGCGTCGTGTCGAGGATCGGTCCGAGGATCAGCCCGATCACCAGCGGCGGCGTCGGGATGCGGAACTGGTCGAAGACAAAGCCGACCATGCCGAAGGCGATCATCAGCCCAACGTCGAACACCGAATTGTTGATGGCGAAGGAGCCGATCACCGACAGGACCACGATAATCGGGCCGACGACACGGTTGGGGATCTTGGTGACGGTGATGCAGGCGCGGGTGAACAGGAGGCCGACGACGAATAGCGCGATATTCGCGAACATCACCGCCCAGAGCAGCGTGTAGGTAACGTCGCCATGTTCGGTCATCAGCGATGGTCCGGGCAGGATGCCGTGCACCATCAGCCCACCCAGAAGCACCGCCGTGGAGGACGAGCCGGGAATGCCGAGTGAGATGGTCGGGATCAGCGCGCCGCCAACTACCGCGTTATTGGCCGCTTCCGGTGCCACGATGCCGGCGGGATAGCCGGTGCCGAACTCCGCCTTGTGCCGCGAAAAGCGCTTGGCCTCATTATAGGCGAACCAGGAGGCTGTGTCGCCGCCGGTGCCTGGAATTAGACCGACAAAGACACCGATGAAGCCTGAACGAATGCTGTTGGGCAGCATGTTCAGAAACTCCGCCGCGGTCGGCAGCATTCGGTCGCGGACACTGGATACCCGTTCGTTCTGATTTGAATTGCCCTGGACAATCAATCGGATCGCCTGCGGAATTGAGAACAGTCCAATCAGCGCGACGGTGAAATTGACGCCGCCGAAAAGGTCGAGCACCCCGAAGGTGAAGCGCGGCGTTCCGGTCGTGGGATCCATGCCAATGGTGGCGATCAGGAGCCCGATCGCCCCCGACATCAGGCCAAGGATCGCCGAACCCTGCGACAAGGAGCCAATGATGGTGATACCGAGCACGGCGACGGCGAATATCTCAACCGGCCCGAAATTCAGCACCACCCGTCCGAGCAGCGGCGCGACGGTCAGAAGCACGATCGAGGAAATGACGCCGCCGATCAATGATGCGGTGAGCGACAGGCCGAGAGCCTTGCCGGCCAGCCCCTTCTGCGCCATTGGATAGCCGTCAATCACAGTCGCCGCGGCTGCTGGCGTACCAGGCGTGCGCAGGAGGATGGCCGCAACGGAGCCGCCATACATCGCTGCCAGATAGAGCGAGGCCAGCATGGCGAGGCCGGTTTCCGGACGCATGGAATAAGTCAGCGGCAGTAGCAACGCTATCGCCATCGTCGCCGAGAGGCCTGGCATAGCGCCGACGAACATACCGATTAGAGCGCCGGCGAAGATCGCCAGAAGATTGACCGGCTCGACCACGTTGGCAAGGCCGATCCATAGGAAGGATTCGGGCATGACGGGGTCTCCTCAGACGGCCGGGTAGAGGGGGATCGACAGGTTCAGGAAGTAGACGAAGACGCCCCAGATGAACCCGGTCACCACGAGCGTGGTCAGCAGGGTCGCGGTCCATCCGATCGGCCGCAGCACCGCCAGCGGGATCAGGAGAAACAGCGGCGTCGCGACGAGGTAGCCGACATAATTGATGCTCCACGCATAGAGCACGATCAGTCCGGCGAAGCCGGTCCCGACCGCAATGTCGCGCCACGCGAACGGCGGGATCAGCACCAGCGTGCCTGCCGCCTTTTCCCGGCGCCATGCGAGAAGCGTCTGTGCGATCGCCGCGAGCGCCAGCAGCAGGACAATCCAGCCGAGAAGGTTCGGCAGGCGGGCAGCTGTTCTGGGATAAGCGGCGGCCTCGCTCCAGAAGAAGAAGACGAGCGCAATCGCTATCAGGGCAACGAAGATTCGACCCATAAAACGAACTCCGGACGATATCTGAGCGGGGGCGGCGGAACACCGCCCCCGAAGGCTTTATTTCGCCTGAACTTCGTCCTTGATGTCGGCCCAGATCTTCGTGTACTCGGCTTCCTGCTTTTTCAGGAAGTCCCGGTATTCGTCACCGGCGATGAAGTCGATGTTCATTGCCGACGCCTTGGCTTTCTCGAGGAATTCGGGATTCTCGGTCACCCGGCGCAGGCCCTCGATGAACTGATTGCGCGCTTCCTCCGGGAAATCGGCCGGGCCACTGTAGCCACGCGACGAACCGGCGACGAGGTTGTAGCCGAGTTCCGTGGCAGTCGGCACATCCGGCAGCTCAGGCAGACGTTCCTCGGTGAACACTGCGAGGGCACGCAGATTGCCCTCCTTCACTTGCGGATAGGCGACGCCGACATTGGTGAAGCTAGCATCGATCTTACCACCCATAGCCGCGGTCCAGGAAGGACCGTCACCCTGAAATGGCACCTTCTGCAATTCGACGCCCGCTTCCTTCTCGAACATCAACGAGGTGAAGAAATCGTCGCCGCCGACCCCGGAATTACCGACGGTCACGGTGCTCGGATTGTCCTTCGCGGCCTTAACGAAATCCTCGAATGTCTGGAACGGGCTGTCCTTGGCCACGACCGCGATGCCTGGGTCGGTTACGACATTGGCGAGCGGCGTAATCTCGTCGACCGTATAGGTGATCGACGGATTCATGATGTAGTTGGTCGTCAACATCGGCGTGTTCGTGATGCTGACCGTGGCGCCGTCCGGCTCAGTCTGTTTGGCAAGCTGCGTCCAGGCAATCGCGCCGGTCGCGCCGGGAATGTACTGGTTGACGAAATTCACGCCGAGCTCTTCGGCGAGATAGGGCTGGACAAGCTGTGCTAGCGCGTCCGAGCCGCCGCCGGCCTTGAAGCCTTGCATGACATTGATCTCGTCGGCAGCCGAATAGGCAGCGTCCTGAGCAAAGGCGGGCGCGACGATGGCGGTTGTGACGGCAAGCGCCGTCAAAATGGTCATTCTCATGGGGTGTAAACCTCCCTGTTAGATTGACGCACTCCTCCAAGCGCGTGAGGGGACCTTATCGACCTGCTCGAAGGTGTCAAACATATTGTTGACAGTTTAGGTGCTCGTCTGTCAGTTCAACCAACAAGCAAGCGGATGAGGCAAGGAGCGCGTCGCATGGCCGAGGAAAACGGACGGGGTCTCAGGAAGGGACTGACGAGCTACGGCGACGCCGGCTTCTCGTTGTTCCTGCGCAAGGCCTTCATCAAGGGCATGGGCTATTCCGACGATGCGCTGGACCGGCCGATCGTGGGCATCGTCGACACGGCGAGCGGCTACAATGCCTGCCATGCGAACGTGCCGGACCTGATCGAGGCAGTGAAGCGCGGCGTCATGCTGGCCGGCGCCCTGCCGGTCCCCTTCCCCACCATCTCGATCCACGAATCCTTCTCCCATCCCACCTCGATGTATCTGCGCAACCTGATGGCGATGGATACCGAGGAGATGATCCGCGCCCAGCCGATGGACGCCGTCGTCCTGATCGGCGGCTGCGACAAGACCGTCCCAGCCCAGCTGATGGGCGCGGCCAGCGCCAGGGTTCCGGCGATCCAGCTCGTCACCGGGCCGATGCTCACCGGCAGCCATCGCGGCGAGAAGGTCGGCGCCTGCACCGATTGTCGCAGATTCTGGGCGCGCCACCGCGCCGGCGAGGTCGATGCCGACGAGATCTCCGACGTCAATTCGCAGCTCGTGCCCGGCGCCGGCACCTGCGGCGTGATGGGCACAGCCTCGACCATGGCGCTGGTCGTCGAGGCGCTCGGCATGATGGCGCCGGGCGGTGCCACACCGCCGGCAGTCTCCGCCGACCGCCGGCGCATCGCCGAAACCACCGGCGCGCTGGCCGTGCAGCTCGCAGCCGCCAGGCTGACGCCGGACAGGATCATGACCGCCAAAGCCTTCGAGAACGCGCTGACCGTGCTGCTCGCCACCGGCGGTTCGACCAACGGCATCGTGCATCTGGCCGCCATGGCGGGCCGCATGGGACTGACGCTCGACCTCGACGCCTTCGACCGGATCGGCCGCAAGGTCCCGGTGCTGGTCGACCTGAAGCCGTCCGGCCAGCACTACATGCAGGATCTCCATGCCGCCGGCGGCCTGACCACCATCCTGCGCGAGTTGAAGGGCCTGCTGCATCTCGACTGCCTGACTGTGACCGGGCGCACCCTCGGCGAGGAGATCGTCGCGGCACCCGCCGGGTGGTCGCAGTCGATCGTCGCGCCGGTCTCTGCGCCGCTCTATCCCGAAGGCGGCATGGCCGTGCTGCGCGGCAATCTCGCGCCCGGCGGCGCCATCGTGAAGCAGTCTGCCGCCTCGCCGGACCTGATGAGCCATACAGGCCGCGCGGTGGTGTTCTCGTCGATCGCCGACATGGCCGAGCGTGTGGACGACCCCGATCTCGACGTGACCGCCGAAGACATCCTGGTCCTCCAGAATGCCGGGCCGAAGGGCGCCCCGGGCATGCCCGAAGCGGGCTACATGCCGATCCCCCGCAAGCTCGCGGCCATGGGCGTCAAGGACATGGTGCGCATCTCGGATGCGCGCATGAGCGGCACCGCATCAGGCACCATCGTCCTGCACGTGACGCCGGAAAGCGCCGAGGGTGGCCCGCTGGGGCTGGTGCGGACCGGCGACACGATCACGCTGGACGTGCCGAACCGCAGCATCTCGCTGGACGTAAGCGAGGCCGAACTGGCCGAGCGCCGCAAGGGCTTCATGCCCCCGGTCCATGCCGATTCCGATCGCGGCTACAAGCGCCTGTTCCTGGAAACCGTCACCCAGGCCGACACGGGCTGCGACTTCGACTTCCTCGTTCCCTCCGCGACCGGCCGCGTGCCGGAAGCCAAGGGATGAGCGAGCGCTACGACCATCGGGCGCTGATCGGCTACGCCCACGACGCCCTCGCTGCCAACGGCCTGGAGACCGGCTACGCGCAGATCGTCGCGGAGACGCTCGTCGAAGGCGATCTCCTCGGCCATTCCACCCACGGCCTCGCGCTCCTGCCCCGCTACCTCCAGGAGCTTGCGGCCGGACAAATGACCAAGGCGGGCGAACCGACGATCGTCCGCGACCAGGGTGCCTCCGCGGCCTGGGACGGCAATTATTTGCCGGGCCCGGTGCTGGTGCGCCGAGCCCTCGCTCTGTGCGCGCAACGGGCCCGCGACGCCGGCGTCGCCACCGTGGCGATCGGCAAAAGCCACCACGTCGCCTGCCTTGCGGCCTATCTGAAGGCCGTGACCGACAAGGGAATGGCGGCGATCATCGCGTCGTCCTCGCCGGCCACCGCCTCGGTCGCGCCCTTCGGCGCCGTCGAGGGCATCTATTCGCCCAATCCCATCGCGGCGGGCTGGCCGACCGGCGGTGATCCTGTGCTGGTCGACATCTCCGCGTCGATCACCACGAACAGTCTCGTCAGCGAACGCGTTGAAGAAGGCCGGCGGCTCCCCGGTCCGTGGATGATCAGTCCCGACGGCACGGCCAGCGACGATCCGGCTCTCCTGACAGCCAAGCCTGCCGGCGCGCTGCTGCCGCTTGGTGGCACCGAATACGGCCACAAGGGCTTTGCCCTCGGATTGATCGTCGAGATGCTGACGGCGGGGCTGTCCGGCCATGGCCGGGCTGATGCGCCGGACCAATGGGGCGCCTCGGTCTTCGTGATGGTCGTCGATCCCGCGCACCATGGCGGCCGTGCCGCCTTCGAGCGGCAGACCGGCTTCATGGCCACGGCCGCACGGGGCGCGGCCGTGCCCGACGGCGCGAGCGCGGTGCGCCTGCCGGGCGAACGGGCGCTGCGCCTTCGCCGCCAGCAGATAACGGACGGTGTCGTCCTGTCGGACGCGCTTCTCGCCCGCTTGCGGAAGGCGCTGCCGGACCGTCCACTGAACGCCAGCTTGTAGGATGGAATAATCCGGCACATCGGACCCTTGGGGAGAATGGAATGACGGATCAGACCGGCAGCCGGGTGGCAGCGGGGGGCCCGAGTGGCGTCACCGAAGCGCGGCGCGAGGAGCGGCTTCCGCGCAGTCTTCGCAACATCTTCAATATTGGGGAGTTCGAGCCGGCGGCCCGCAAGCGTCTGCCCCGTGGTGTGTTCTCCTACATCTCGGGATCGGTGGAGACCGGCGCGGCCTTCCAAGCGAACCGCAGCGACTTCGAGGACATCCGTCTCGTCCCACGCATCCTCGCCGGCCTCGCGGAACGCGACCAGAGCCGCACCCTGTTCGGCCAGACCTGGCAGCATCCCTTCGGCATCTCGCCCATGGGGCTGAGCGCCCTCACCACGTATGACGGCGACATAGTTCTCACCCGCAGCGCCCATAAATGCGGCATTCCGGCGGTTCTCAGCGCCACCTCGTTGATCAGTCTCGAGCGGGTCGCACGGGAAGGCCATGCCCGCTGGTTCCAGGCCTATCTACCGGGCGACGACGCACGCGTCACCGGCATGGTCGACCGCCTCGCCGCCGCAGAATACGACACGCTGGTCATCACGGCCGACGTTCCTGTGGCGGGCAACCGCGAGGATTCCAAGCGCGACCGCTTCGGCGCCCCGATGAAACCCAGTCTCAATCTCGCCCTGCAGGGCGTGGCGCGGCCAGGCTGGGTGATGGGGACCATGGCGCGTACCCTGATCAACCACGGCATGCCGCATTTCGAGAATGCCGACGTCGAGCGCGGCCCGGCCATCGTTTCCCGGAACGTCGTGCGCTCCTTCGGCGGCCGTGGCACGTTCTCTTGGCAGCACGCGGCAATAGCTCGCGACCGCTGGAAGGGCCGACTGGTGATCAAGGGAGTGTTGTCGCCGCAGGATGCCCAACGCGCCCGCGAACTGGGCGCCGACGGCATCATCGTCTCCAACCACGGCGGCCGGCAGCTTGATTATGCGGTGTCGGCAATCGCGGCGCTGCCTGCGGTAAAGGCGGAGGCTGGCAACATGGCCGTCATGCTCGACGGCGGCGTGCGGCGCGGCTCCGACGTTTTGAAAGCGATCGCGCTGGGCGCGGATTTTGTCTTCGTCGGGCGGCCGTTCCTGTTCGCGGCGGCCGTTGCGGGTGACGCGGGCGTCAAGCACGCCATTTCGCTGCTTGCCGCCGAGATCGACCGCGACATGGCGATGATCGGGGCGCCGTCGCTCAATGCGATCACACCAGACATTCTTGCCGACCGGGCCCTTGCGCCCAGAGACGGATTGACTGCGCAGCGAAATTCGCTGTTGGACTGACGCAAACCACTGCGAGCGATTTTGTCAGTTTCGGCAGATACCGTGAACCCCATTTCTCAGTCTTTTACGGAAGATGCGAGTACATCCGCCTACCCGGAAACGGCATGCGACACGCAAGTATGGATCCGGTCTCCGATTCGGTCATGAAGATCGTCCTGTTGCCCTCCCCGCCGTAGGCGACATTGGTGATCAGTTTGCCGTTGGGAGAATCGATCCGCAGCAGCGGCTCTCCCGTGGCGCTGAACAGCCATACAGCGCCCAGACCGAGATGCGCCACGGCCAGGTTGCCCTCCACATCCATAGCCAATCCATCGGGTCCCACGCCGCCGGACAGCCTCAGAACGCGCCGACCTTGCTGACACTGCCGTCAGGCTGCATCGGTACGCGCCAAACGGCGTTGTCTCGGGTGACGTTCAAGAAGAGTGACTTCTCGTCCAAGCCGATTACCAGGCCGTTCGGGCTCGGAATTCCTGACAGGACAAGATCGAGAGCGCCGTTTTCGCGCAGGCGGAACACGCGTCCAAAGGGGTCGTGAAGGCCGCTGTAACCTTGGTCGGTGAAGTAGAGATCGCCATTCTCGGCGAAGACCAGATCGTTCGGACCGTGGCCAACCGCTGTTTGATCTGAAGACCCGTTCCAGGGTGACACCCTCAGGGCCCCCTGCTACCACGTCGGTATGGCAGCAAACCACACCCGTCACGTCGCCCTGACCGCACTGCTTGCTAACTTTGTCGACCAGCGTGTCGCTGAAGGCCAGTACCAATCCGTAAGCGCCGTTATTCAAGCGGCGCTGAGGCTTCTCGTGGAACGTGAGATGAAGACAGAGGATGCACCTATTCGCAAGGTGCCCTCGTCTCAGCGGCAAGGCGCACGATGAGAGACCGGAACGTAAGCTGCGGAACGGCAGAGGTTGAAACACGGGTAGCCTTCCCACCGTTCCTGGCTGGCGGTGGGGAGATGGGTGCGCTCATGCGCGCCCACGACTGGTCCACCTCGCCGCTCGGTGACCCTGAGACGTGGCCGCATCCACTGAAGACCCTCGTCAGCGTGATGCTCGGCTCGAACCAACCCATGTTCGTCGCATGGGGACTTGAGCGCACCCTGCTCTACAATGGCACTTATGCCGCGATCCTTGCGAAGAAGCATCCAGAGGCGCTCGGCATGGATTTCCTCGAAGTCTGGTCGGAGGTCCGTGCGGACCTCGCGCCGATCGTCGAGGAGGCGTACGCCGGGCGGTCCGTGCAGATGGACGACATCACGCTCATGATGGAGCGCCGCGGCTACGTCGAGGAGACGCACTTCGCCTTTTCCTACACGCCGGTCCGGGACGAGACAGGCCAAGTCGCCGGCATGTTTTGCCCCTGCACTGAAACGACCGGCCAGGTGCTTGCAGAGGCGGCTTTACGCAAAAGCGAGGCGCGTTTAAGTTTCCTGGATCAACTCGGCGCTGAGACAGCGCCCCTCGCTAACGCCGGCGCGGTTCTGGCGGCGACAACGCGTCTTCTGGGCGAACACCTGAATCTATCGGTCTGCGCCTATGCCGATATGGACGAGGACCAGGACGGCTTCACCATCCGGGGCGACTGGGCCGCGCCGGGGTCGTCGAGCATCGTCGGGCACTATAGCTTGGCCGACTTCGGCAGGCTCGCGGTGAGGAACTTGGGCGCTGGCTTACCGCTCGTCGTCAATGACAACCTACGCGAGCTGGCACCCGAGGAGGCGGCCACGTTCCAGAACATCGGCATCGCCGCGACTATCTGCATGCCGCTGGTCAAGGAGGGTCGCCTCACCGCCCTGATGGCGATCCACGATCGGGTCCCTCGGGTCTGGACAGAGGCGGATCTGAGCTTGCTCCATGAGGTGACGGCCCGATCCTGGGCGCACGTCGAACGCGTACGATCTAAGGCAGCACTTGGGGCGAGCGAAGCGCGCCTTGCAGCAATCTTCGCCGAGGCGCCGGTCGGACTCTCAGAGATCGGCCTCGACGGCCGCTTCCAGACCGTGAACAGCAAGCTTTGCGCCATGCTCGGCCGGTTGCGCGGAGACATCCTGTCCGGCAGCATCACGGACGTCACCCACTCGGACGACGTTTCTCAGAGTCGGGAGAACCTTTGCTATACGGTCGAGACAGGCGACCCAGTCTCGTTCGACAAGCGCTATGTCCGTGCCGACGGCACGGTCGTGTGGGCCAACACCAACTTAACGCGATTGAACGACGAGGAGGGCCAGCCTCGCGGTGTTCTCGCCGTGACGGTCGATCTTACCGACCGCCAACTCCAGGAAGCGGCGCTGCGTGAGGAGACGCGCACGCTTGAGACGTTGAACCGGACGGGTGCGAGGCTTGCCGGAGAACTTGACCTTGAGCAGCTCCTTCAGACCGTCACGGATGCCGCGGTCGAGCTCACAGGAGCGAAGTTTGGGGCCTACTTCCACAACGTGATGGACGAAACAGGGGAGCGGCTGCACCTATACACGCTCTCTGGGGCAGACCGTGCGGACTTTGAAAGCATGGGGCGGCCGCGAGCGACGGCGATTTTCGGGCCGACTTTCCGCAACGAGACGATTATCCGGTCCGGCGACATCCTTGCCGATCCTCGTTATGGGCGCAATGCGCCGCACAAAGGCATGCCGGAGGGACACCTCCCGGTCCGCAGCTACCTAGCCATTCCGGTTGTGTCGCGGTCAGGCGAGGTGCTCGGCGGCCTGATTTTCGGGCACCCGGAAACTGGCCGCTTCACCGATCGTCACGAGCGGCTGATGGTCAATATCGCCTCCCAAGCCTCAATCGCGATCGACAACGCGCGACTCTTCCAGGCGGTACAGCAAGCCAACGAGTTGCTGGAGCAGCGCGTTGCCGAGCGCTCCGCTGAGCTGGAGACCGCACATGAGGCGTTGCGTCAGTCGCAGAAGATGGAAGCGGTCGGCCAGCTTACCGGCGGGCTCGCACACGACTTCAACAATCTCCTGGCCGGCATTTCCGGAAGCCTGGAGTTGATGGAAACGCGGATCGCGCAGGGGCGAATGGCCGATGTCGACCGCTATCTCTTAGCGGCACAGGGGGCCGCTAAGAGGGCAGCGGCGCTGACCCATCGGCTGCTTGCCTTCTCCCGACGCCAAACGCTGGATCCAAACCCACCGACGTGAACCGGCTCGTCGCGGGCATGGAGGAGCTGATCCGAAGAACGGTCGGTCCGCAAATCGAGATCGAAGCCGTCGCCAAGGCAGGGCTATGGTCGGTGCTGGCCGACCCGAACCAGCTCGAGAACGCCCTCTTGAACCTTTGCATCAACGCCCGGGACGCGATGCCCGACGGCGGCAGGATCACGATCGAGACTGGCAATCGCTGGCTCGACGACCGCGCCGCCCGCGAGCGCGACCTGCCGCCTGGACAGTACATCTCGCTCTGCGTCAGCGACAACGGCACCGGCATGCCGCGCGACGTGATCGAACGCGCCTTCGATCCCTTCTTCACCACCAAGCCGATCGGCGTCGGCACCGGGCTCGGCCTGTCGATGATCTACGGCTATGCCCGCCAGTCCGGCGGGCAGGTGCGGATCTACTCCGAGGTCGGCCAGGGCACGATGGTCTGCATCTATCTGCCGCGCCACCACGTCGGGGAAGCGCAGGCGGACGTGCCGACAGCGGCCACGGCCATCGAGCGCACACAGGCGGGCGAGACGGTGCTCGTGATCGACGACGAGCCGCTAGCAGCCTGTCGGACTTAGCGCACGCGAGGGATATCGATTAGAATCGAGAGATTGATTCTCCAGCCATATGACCGGTTCTGCGATGAGCAATTTTCGAATGGTAGATCGTA
>NZ_JAZHLI010000064.1:0-22533 GCF_036549475.1 Aurantimonas sp. A2-1-M11
CGACGCGCAGGATGTCGGCGACCTCAATCCGCTCGCCCATCGCCTCAACCGGGCGAAGCCTCCTCGTGGTGAAACAGCGCGAGGCGATCGAGCGGGCTGACGACGGCCCGCACAGTGCGCACGGCGACCTTGGCGTAGAGCGCCGTGGTGTCGAGCTTGGCGTGGCCGAGCAGCACCTGGATCACGCGGATGTCGACGGCGCAGCGTGTGCGGCCCGACGCGCTTGGGGATATCGGCCGCCCGCGCCGCCTCGCAAAGAGGAGGTTCACCGACAGGAGGAGATCCCGATGTCACGAACGCTCTCTAACCGCATGCTGCCGTTGACCGCTACAACGCGCTGCGCCGCCGCTTTCGCCTGACGCTGCCCGAGGTTGCCGCGGCGATCGGCTACAGCCTCGGCTACGTCAGTCCGTGGGGCCATTCCGGATCGTTGGCGATCGACCCGCCCGCCGTCGCCATCGCGCGGCTGACGGCGCTTCTCCGGGAGCGCGCCCTGGCATACCTCGAATACAGCGACGAGAGAGTAGCCTGACGGCCGCCCACGTAAACAATAGCCCCCAATTCTCGAACGTGGGGGCTATTGTGTACGTGGGCGGCCGCGGTCGGCGCCCATGCTTGATTCCTGAAATTGCAAGGCACGGCCAGCATCGACAGGGTTCGGACGAAGATTGGACAATCCACAACACCACGCTTTTCGTTGTCCGCCTCCGGCGTGCTTCGACGCTCGTTCTCCAAAAGCTACTTCACCCGGTCTACCTCGGTCTTCCTCTTCGAGGGACGGAATCCCTTCGGCCAGTCAAGGCTAGTGCCATGGCTTCTCGAAAAGGGCGTCATTGCGGCTCCGCCATTCGGTATTCGAAAGCCATGAATAGTCCTGGTCGGGCATGAGAGGGACGGTCTTCACTTCCGTCTCCGGAATGGGTAGGAAAAATACGTCGCGTTCCTGCGAAACCCGGAGAAACCGGATCGGCGCAATGATGCTGTCGGTTCCCGGGATGAAGAAGCCGCCGGATGCGATGACGGCATAGCCATCATGATCCTTCGTCTCGAAGACGACGTTCCTGACCTCCCCGATGATCTTGTCATCCGAACTGCGAACCTCGGATCCGATAAACTCGTTTGCCCTCAGACCGGGTGAGAGCTCGGCGATGGCTACGAGCGGCTTCGCACCCTCATCATCGCGATGCCCGGCGACTGCGCCGCGCTGGACCATCGGTTCCCTCGCGGCGAACTGCTGGTCGGCCTCGTCCTCGTCGTTCCGACCCATGCTGGCCATCGATGGCTCCGACACGAGTTCGCGGATATTGCCCATGATCCGAGCGCAGTCGTCATAGCGTCCGTACGACCACAAAATGAATGCGGAATCACGCAGGTGTCGGAGATCGCGCACCATACTGCGGCCGCTCGCCCCCCGGAGCTCTGGCTTCTGCATGATCGCCTCTTCCAACCCGGCGTCGGCGAGGTTGCACTCCTCGGCCGTAGCCGCCGTGGCCCCGAACATTCCGAGGAGAGCAAGGGAAAGAATGATGCGAGGCGATCTCATGGTCGGTCCAATCAGAGGGAAATGAACT
Source organism: Aurantimonas sp. A2-1-M11 (assembly GCF_036549475.1). NCBI lineage: Bacteria > Pseudomonadati > Pseudomonadota > Alphaproteobacteria > Hyphomicrobiales > Aurantimonadaceae > Aurantimonas > Aurantimonas sp. A2-1-M11. The sequence continues at coordinate 1,572 of NZ_JAZHLI010000064.1, forward strand.
CGTCGGGATGCAAAATTTCAAGGGACTGGTTCCGCTATTGCGCAGGTAGCAGGGAGCGGGATTGACGGTAGAAATTTAGTCCGGCTACGCTTTTCCGAACCTGATGCGGGTCTTCAGCAATTCTTCTAGCGTGGCGACGACTTCATCGTGCGCGTAGGGCTTGTCGAAGAACCTTGCGTTCACTGGCTATTCACCAACCTCAGGCCTGCCCCGGCCCGACATGACGATCACCGCAGCGTGGGGACATCGCTCGTGGACGATCCGGGCGAGCCCAAGTCCGTTCAGTGTTCCGGGCAGCCAGAGCCAAAGGATCGACGCGACGATGAACATGCCCCCGTAGGCTGCGTAAGCTCGTCCCGCCGCCTCCGTCTCGACGAGCGTAAGGAGCCAAGCGCGTCTGTGCACAGGTCTCATGACTCCGAAATTTTCGGCAGGGCACTGAAGGCGCGCGGCGGATCTTCGCCCGTGGCGAGCGGAGAACTGGAGCAGCGGCTACTCCGCCGAAATCTGCTCAGAGGTTTCGAGTGGAGGCCTATAGCCGGTCTGCCGTTCGAGTGCTTGCACGACCCGAGCCCAATGCATTTGGCCTTCATGATCATTGATATTTTCGGCGATCTTCCGAGTGTGCTCAGCCATCTGCCATGCACCTTCGGCATCATCATGCCGCAGAAGTCGTCTGACCGAATCATGGACAGTAAGCGGACGGGGTGATCCCTTCAGCCATGCGAGTGCGTGGCGAGCGGCGCTTTCGAAGTGGGCAATCACGATCTATCCCTCTGCTCCCGCCTCTTCCCGCGTACCCTGCCGCCAATGTTCCAGAAGCATCACTGCATCATTGATGGTCACGATGCGTTCCGCGACATCATCCGGTATCTCGATCCCAAACTCTTCCTCGAACAACATGGTCATTTCGACCATCTCGAGGCTGTCAGCACCGAGGTCATTGACGATCTCCGCGTTGTCATCAATCGCACCTCGATCGAGATCCAGATGCTCAGCCACGATGGCCTTCACTCGTTCGGCAATGTGACTCATCGCGAGTTCCTCGAAGCGTTGCATCAGAGGGTCTCGTAGAGCGGGCAACGAGCAGAATTTAGGCATAATATAAGCGGTGATTTGCCGCGCATACTGCGCCGAAGCCGCTCGCAACTCTCACCATGGAAGCGGATGTTTAGATCAGTGTCGCGGCAAGGCTCGTAGATGGCGGCTCGTCTCAATATGACCCCACCGGTCCCCGCTTTTCTTTCCACTCCGCATCAAACCCATAGGCCCAAAGAGCGTGATCAGAAGAGCGCGGCGAGTGAGGATTGAGAGCCGCGGCGCCTTCTGTGCGAAATGCACTACGACCCGCTTCCCACACGGTCCGCTCGTGTTCGGCGGCCGCGATCTTCTCGGCAAGGTCGTTGGCGGTGTCTTCCATGGGCTGTTCTCGAGATCCGCACGCGCTTTTGGACACTAAGGCCAGTCAACGCACTGTCTCACTTCTAGTCGCTATATCAGGCAGATGCCCCGATCCAGTACCACGCATTGCGTCAGTCCGGCCTGACCGTGCCGATCAAAACCTGCGCTCTGATTGATGACAATCCAACGCCCGCTGATGGCTCGCCCCGGATCAGAAATTTTTTCTGAACTGACGCTCGGGCGAGGGCGTGCAGCTTGGGAAACTTCGCGAGACGCCCACGCTTCACCGTCGCCGGATCGATACCTTGCCGACGGCCAGTCATTCGCTTGCAACAGAACGCATTGGACCACCTCGAACGCGCGAATAGGACGACCGCTCAATTCTCGAACGCCAGCCGCGCCGAAATCTCCGCCCAGTTCCGTGACGCGCTGGCGGCTGCGCCAAAGGCTGCTGCGAGCTTCTCGAGCTGCGTCGGGTCGGCCGCCAGTGGTCTGCCCCCACTGAAGTGGTCCTCCCTGAAGTATGGTTTTTCAGCCATTGGAGGACGAGAGCATGCCGCAGAAGAAGCACAAGCCTGAAGAGATCGTCGCGAAGCTGCGGCAGGTCGATGTCCTGGTATCGCAGGGGCGATCTGTTGCCGAGGCGGTGCGCGCGATCAGCGTGACGCAGTTCACCTATTATCGTTGGCGCAAGGAATACGGCGGCCTGAAGGGCAACCAGGTCAAGCGCCTGAAGGACCTTGAGAAGGAGAATGAGCGCCTTCGAAAGGCGGTTTCCGACCTGACCCTTGAGAAGCTCATCCTTCGAGAGGCTGCGTCGGGAAACTTCTGAGCCCCGCCCGCCGCCGGCGTTGCATTGAGCATGTCAGGACGATGTTCAAGGTATCCGAACGCTTTGCTTGTCGTGTGCTCGGTCAGCATCGCTCGACGCAACGCAAGACGCCGACCGGTCGAGCTGATGAAGCGGCGTTGACCGCCGACATCATCGCGCTCGCCACCCAGTACGGCCGCTATGGGTATCGCCGGATCAAGGCGTTGCTGCATGCGGCCGGGTGGACGGTGAACGTCAAACGGGTCGAGCGCATCTGGCGACGGGAGGGGCTGAAAGTGCCGCACAAGCAGCCGAAGAAGGGTCGGCTCTGGCTGAACGATGGATCCTGCGTCCGTCTACGGCCGGAGTATCGCGACAATGTCTGGTCCTACGACTTCGTCGAGAGCCGAACCCACGATGGGCGGAAGTTCCGCATGCTGAACATCATCGACGAGTTCACCCGGGAATGCCTGGCGATCCGGATCGATCGAAAGCTGGACTCGACCAGCGTCGTCGACGCCTTGACCGACCTGTTCATCCTGCGCGGCGTGCCCGACCATATACGCTCAGACAATGGGCCGGAATTTATCGCTAGGGCAGTGCGGGAATGGATCGTCGCCGTGGGCGCCAGGACGGCGTTCATCGAGCCCGGCAGCCCATGGGAGAACGGCCACTGCGAAAGCTTCAACGCCCGACTCCGGGACGAACTCCTCAACGGCGAGATCTTCTACTCGCTGGCCGAGGCCAGGGTGGTGATCGAAAGCTGGCGCCGCCACTACAACACGGCACGTCCGCACTCGTCATTGGGCTACCGCCCGCCGGCACCGCAGGTCCTGCAATGGCCCGCTTCGCCATCCGGACCAGCTTCGCCGGCCACGCCAGCCTTGGCGCAAAGGCCGCTCATGAACTAAGATTTGCCCTGGACCACCCGGTGGGGGCCGACCAGTAATGATGCCAACGGCCGCCCCTTGGAGGCTCCGATAAATTGATCGCATTGATGCTGGGACGAGCGCCAAGTCGAACAGTTTCAGGCGCTATGCGGCAGAATTTGGCATGATGTCCAGCCGGACGACAGAACGTCAACGTGCCCATCAAGCATGTGCTCAGGGTTGCCTCTTCCCCGAGACGGCGCGGGATATCTTTCGAGATTTTGGGCCGAAAGCGGATTGGCAGCTTACAAGGTCTCGCGGACCTTGCGCGCCTCTCCCCTCTTCCAACGGTTGAAAATTGGTGGCCCAGTGATCGTGAGCATCCGTCTCTGCACCGGACAAGCCGGCGCGCTACGCTCTGCAAGGTACACCGCGGTCGCTGCCGCTACTCCGCTGCCAAGGTGAACGCGTCCTCGTACTGCTCGTATTCGTCGTTTTCGTCACGCTGCGAGGCGGTCAGCTTCGCCAGTTCGGGAACGTCGATCCTCTGGAACAGCGGAGCCTTGAGAGCGGCGTGAAGATCGACTTCCTCCCCGGAGAGTGCGCGCTGGATGGAGAGCCCAACCATTCGCGCCATGCGCGGCGGGAAGGCGTTCGCAATCTGCCGGAACCGGGACAGCCTGTTGCCCTCAAAGGTCCACTCGTCCGGGAAATCCTGGAGCCTGGCGCACATCTCGAGCGTCAGCCGGGGCATTCCGACGAAGTCCGGTCCGGGCGCATCCTTTGAGACGTAGCTCGGATCGACGCCGAGTTCCAACCACCGCTTCCGCGACTTCGGCTGCGCGAGATCGAGTCCGTTCTTCTTCTTGCTACCGCCGATGAGCGTCGGTGCCATGCCCCGCGTTGTGTCAGCCCAGGCCTTGGCGCCTGCCCAGCCGCGCGCCGCCATCAAGTCGTAGAGGAGGGAGCCGACATCCGTCGGACGAATACCCGGAACCTTTGGCCAGCGAAATCGGTGCATGTTGCCATCCCGCATGGCGACGAGGATGGCGCGCTGGCGGTTCTGGGCAAGACCGAACTTGCCCCCGGCGAGGATGCGCCAGTCAACTTCATAACCGATCTCGGCAAGCCGCTCGCGGACGGTGAGCCTGCGACCGGAATGCGTCACCTGCATGATGCCGGTCACGTTCTCGATCATCACGGCCTTCGGGCGCAATGCTTCGACGATGTCGAGCGCGCGGTCGAAGAGATCCCGCTCGTCCAATGCGCCGAGACCTTCCCCGGCCTGCGAGTAGGGCTGACAGGGGAGGCCTCCCGCGATGAGGTCGACGCTCTTGAACCGATCGAGGTCGAGGGTCGTGATGTCTCCCTCGACGACGGGCCAGGATCTCTTGTTGGACCTCAGCGTCGCCGCGGCATCCGGGTCCTGTTCGACGAGACCGACGTGGTGGAAGCCCGCTGCGTGAAGACCGATCGCCTGCCCACCGGCGCCGGCACAGAGCTCGAGGACGGAGTAGCGATAGGGCCGCGACGGGCGGTGGTGACGGCTCTTCGGCGAGAGGTCGAGCGGGACTATACCCGGCTTCGTCACTGGCCGTGATCGCAGTGGGCTGACATGGCCGCTGCCTGCCCCCAGCGCCCAGAGCAGGGTCGCATGGTAGCTCGGCTCGATGAAGAGGGGATGCAGATCAGGCCATGACCAATCTTCCTCAAGGCAGAGCCTGCCGGCGGCGATCTCGTCAAGCACTCGGTCCACTGACGCCCAACTTGTCTCGGTCCCGATGCTGTTGGGTATCAGTTCCGACGCAGGGACGAGCGTCCTCAGCTTCCGGAGCGCCTTGCCGGCGCTGGCCGTGATAACGGCGACGCGATCCTGCGCCTCTTGCGAGCGGTCGTCCGGCGCCGTCTCATTGTAGAGGTCGGCGAAGTCGTTTGCGAGTTGCGCCAGATCGTTCCGGAAAGACTCGATGTCCTCCTTTGCCTTCTGACGAGCGCCTCTGACGAGGTCCTTTGCAGCGAGGTCTTCCTCATTGGGAATGTTTGCGAGAATGTCCCGTCGTAGGTGCCTGAGGTTGATGTTGGAGAGGCTGCGGCCGGAACGCAGCATGGTGATCGCCTCGGCTCGCACGAGTTGCGGCGCTTTCGCGATGCGGAGGATCGCGCCGGCATCCGTGCCGGACTCCTCGATGATCTGGCGGTCGGCGCCGAGAGCTTCGGGCAGGCAGAGATAGGAAAGGGCGTCAGTACGCGGGATCTGGCATTCGTCCTTTAAGAAAGCGAGGAGCTTGCCCTTCGTCATCCGCTCGCGAAGGTTGGCGCATTCGTCCGCAAGGGTGAATGCCTCCCGAACGGCCTTCTTCTGCTGCGCCATGACACGCTTGCGGAAGAGCTTCAGCCTCTCGGCAAGCTGCCGGTCAGGAGAGGTGTTCTCAGTCTTCGACTTTGCCGCTCGCGTCGACTGGGTAGTCAGAAGAGTGGCGCTCACTTGCAGCTCGGGTGTCGAAGTCGTCATAGGTTCCTCAGCAGTCCTGTCGATCCAGGAGACTGATGGCACGGCTGACGTTCCAAATTCCCTCAGAGGATGCATCGAATGCGATCTACCTCTCGCGAAGAGGTGGCTCGGCAGATCCTGTCAGGACATTCCCCGCTCAGCACGATGGACGATCTCAGACTAAGGATCGTGGGCGACGTAGTAAGTGAATGTCGCGACAATCGAGCCTCCTACGGCCTCGCGGGTACGCGGATCGGCGATGGCGATCTTCTTGCCGGAATAGTCCACGAAGTCTTATCGCCGGCCACGTGCTCCTGGCGCATCGTCGGAGACAGGCGACCCTCGAAGCCGCGGTACAACTCGCAGAAGCGGCTATATCCGTAGCCGCCCGGATGAACGGCACGGTATTCTTCCCACAGGATCTGCAACGTTACCGCAGGCTTCCTCATCTCCACGACGAGCGTCGCCCAGTCCGGTTCCGGGCGCCGCCGCTGGCCGTGCTTCCCGCCGGCACGGACGAAGAGCTTCCCCGAGCAGGTCGAAAGACTGATCGTGAAGGACGACCAGCCTGCTCGCCGGCTCACCACCATCCCCGGCGTCGGCCTCATCGTTGCGGCGACAGTGCGAGCGACGATCCAGGATCCTCGTGCCTTCCGGACTGGGCGCGATCTGGCCGCCGAGATCGGGACCACGCGAGCCAACTCTAGTGGCGGCAAGCCGGCTCCGAGCGACAGCCTTCCCCGTCCGAGGCCGCGGGGGGGGGGGGGCTCACATGTGAACAAGGAGAAGCGTATTCGCCGGCGGTGCCGGGTCAAATTGAAGTATGTCTGTTTACGAAGCCGCGCGGGTATGGCCGTTTTCGTAGAAATTTAGTCAAGTGTCTGTCATCGCGGAAAATCTATAATATTTGCCAATGCGGAATTTGAACCGAGTTCAAAATTGAACGGTGTTCAGAATTCGCCTGTTAACTCATCGGGACCGGTTTATATTTTCTCTTGCTATCCACGATTGATGGCCTCACCTTTCCGACGGGCGGACTTGCACGGGCAGGTCGCCGACTTCGACAGGACAGGAGAACGACATGATGGATGGCAAGATCGTGATGATGCGCCGGGTCGGAACGGGGCGCCACGTGTGGTCGACCGGGGCCGACATGAAGGACCTGGAGAGGCAGCTCTCCGAGGTCTGCGGATTCTGGAACGGGTACAACCAGTGCAGCCTCTGGAGCATGCGTAAGCAGCCCGATTTCGACTACTTTGACGCATGCCTCCTCCCGGTCCACCTCGAGCCGACGGAGGATGCCATTCACGAGCGCGGCAAGTTCATTGGGCACTACGTGGCGGTGATCTCCACCGGGATTTGCGAAGCGGCCTAGGGCCAACGGCGCGGGGCCGCCTTCTGGACGATGAAAGACTTCTCAGTGAACGGCTTTGGCTTGTCGAACGCCTCCCGGACATGCGCTGTCAGCTCGCGTTGCGCGGCAAAGGCGGCGCGGTTCAAGGTCGCCGCGGCTGCCTTGGGTAGCGCCTGTCGACCGATTGCGTACAGCGATCGTACGTAACTCGCATAGTCGATGTCCAAGCCAAACGTGCTGTTGCGGGGTGCTGCCATGTCTGAATCGCCGGGTTGGTAGGAGTCTCCCCATCCCGAAGACCCCCTTCGCAAGATGCTAGGAGGGCGTCCCCGGGATTGCGGAGTCCCGACCGTCAAGGAACGGCAGGATTCGGCGTCTGATAAGGTACCGGACTCGCTCGATGGTAATCGTCTGGCCTCGGCAGGATCGAACCTCCGCCCGCTGAAATGCCATTGCCATCGCCGCTTCCGGGGAGCGCCGGGTGTCGGCAACGTAGATCTGGTAAAGCTCGACCGCCGCGCGGACGAACTCGTCGCCGTAGGTTGTCGAGTAGGATGTTGCAGGATGTCCTGCGCCACAGTACTCGCCCTGGTACTCTCGGCATACCGCCAGCAGCTTGAATTCCTGATGCGCTCGACCGCCCACCGCTTGGTCCTTGACCTCGAGTATCCGGCCCATGATCTTCCCTCCGAAGTTCCAGCGCACATTGGCCGTGACACCGAAGGGGCGCAAGCACGCGGGTCATCTCAGGCAGCAGCGCCGGTGCCTCCTTCGTGCCGTTCGCAGGAGTCATGGTGATCCGGGTGCGGAACTTGCGCCGCGGCCGGAGACGCGCTGGAAAGCATTTCCGACGAGGAGGGCGGGTCCCTTTCCCCGGTCACCGACGTCTCCCTAGCGTCGGTTGCGATCGTCTGCTTCGGTGGTGCGACGGAGGGCGACGAGTTGAGAATCAGGACAAGCAACGCCGGCATGCAGACTTTCCGGCCCAACGAGCCCGAAATGACCGACGGCGCAGCTACCTTGCGGCTGGATCCTGTCCGGGCGCACTGCAAGCCGGCGCTCGAAGCCACGACGACGGCACGCGCCGCGGATACAGGGGGGCGGGGTCCGGCTCCTGTTGCGCGTAGACCAAACGCCGGCGGTGACGGCTTCGCCGCAGCCAGCCTGTCGCGTCGAGTAACTGTGCGCTTGCGCTCGGTGCGGTCGATCTGGCGCCATTCGTGAGCTACGGATGATTTCCGCCGAAAACGGGCCGCCCTGCAGCGCTTTGCCAGAGATATCTGCGGCAAACCGGTAAATGGGGGGTCCGAATGCTTGAATTGACCGTCGCGCTCGTTCTCTTTCTGTTTCCGCTCGCCTACAGTCCGGGGCCCGGCAATATGTTCTTTGCGGCCATCGGCGGGCGGTTCGGGGTTCGCGCCTCTGTCCCGGCTTCGGCCGGGTATCACCTCGCGACCTTTGTGGTGACTGTCGCAGTCGGGGTCGGCTTTGCCGCTGTCGCCCGCGTCAGTTCCGAGGTCTTCGAAATCATGCGCTATCTGGGGTCCGCCTACGTGTTCTGGCTAGCCGCGACGTTCCTGCGGGCGGGCGCTACTGCGGATGACAGGACCGCGCGTCGCGCCACGATGGTGGATGGCGCCGTTCTGCTTCTGCTCAACCCAAAAGCCTACCTGATCATCGCACTGATGTTCACCCAGTTTCTGCCGGTAGATGCCACGTCAAGGGTCGGATTGGTGCTCTGGATCACGACAGTGTTCACTCTGAACAACCTCGTCGCCTTCACGGTCTGGACAATCGCCGGAGACTTGTTGACGCGACGGTTCAGGAACGAGAGGAGCGCGCGGCCCCTGAACATTGCGTCAGGGCTGATGCTGGCGGCCGTGGCGCTCTGGATCCTGCTAAGGTAATTGCACCCATGCCGAAACGCCTTGCGCAGGTCGCCCTTCTGGTTCCCGACTATAACGACGCGCTGGCGTTCTTCCTGCGCATCGGTTTCGAGTGCCGGGAGGATACCGACCTCGGGCAAGGAAAGCGGTGGATCCGCGTCGCGCCGCATTACGGCGAGACCGAAGTCCTGCTAGCGCGCGCCACGAATGCGCGGCAGGCCGCTGTGATCGGCAATCAATGGGGCGGAAGGGTCGGGTTTTTCTTGCAAACAGAGGACTTCGATGCGGACCAAGCACGGCTGCGGGCTGCGGGCTGCGGGCGTCCAGTTCGAAGGACCGGCCCGCCGCGAACCCTATGGGCGCGTCGCCGTCTGGTCAGACCCCTGGGGCAACCGGTGGGATCTGATCGAATTTTCATGATTGGAGAACTGCAGCGAAGCAACAGGTCGCCCTCGATCCGGATCTCGATCATCAGCCACGTCGCCTTCGGCGCCATCCTCGCAGGGCGTACCTCGTACTAGTCCTACTGCGTCATAAACCGGGCAGGATTCGGTTTGGTGGATGTTTCGTTGCACAACAAGGACATCGCTCGGGACTTCGCGCGAGTGCGCTTGTGAGGCGTCTTCGCACGGTCGCGATCGAGTTCGGCACGTGCCTTCCTCGAGGCGATCGCCGATCCCGAAACCCTCGACGCGGACGACATCCAGAAACGAGTCGCCAACCTTGCCCGCCGCCGAACCGTAGGCAAAGCAGCCTTCGTAAAGAGCCAAAACCGGATCAACTGTTCACCGCGGCCTTCGCCAAAGGCTTTCCTCTCACGTAGCCCGACGGCTTATCTGCCAGTTTGCTGGGGACGGCGCCCAACCGAGATGGCGGCCAGCAGGCGCTGCCATGGGGCCTTGAATCGGGGTATAGGTATGGGTCAGACCAGCGCCGCCAGCCCGCGCCGGATCAGGTTTGCGCCGAGGATGAGGAGGCTCAGAAACAGCCATCGCCGAAACCGCGCCGGCGCTATCCGTTGTCGAAGGCGCTGCCCCATAGCCATCCCGGCCAGTGCCGGCACGACCAGTAGAAGAGACGTGGCGATCCCCTCAAACGCCGCGGTGCTCTGAGCGGTCAGGATCGCCCCTATGGTAAGGCTGGACAGGGCGAACGACAGGCCCATTGCCTGGACAAGTTCGTCGCGCCGGAGCCCCAGCGCATTCAGATAGGGCACGACCGGCAGCACCAGCGTGCCAGTCGCCCCTGCCGTCAGGCCCGTCATGAGCCCGATCGCAGGTCCGAGAACTCGCTCGTGCCGACCCGGCGCCGCAAAGCTAGCGCCGGCAAGCCCGAGCACCGCATAGGCACAGAGCGCCGCCCCGAGCAGGATGTCGAGGGTGCCTTGGTCGGCGCGAAAGAGCACCGCGGTCCCCAAGAAGATCCCGGGCACGGTCGCCAACAGCATCGGCCAGAGCCGCTTGAGCAGCCCCTCGAAAAAACCACCAGTGGCGGCTTGCCAGACATTGGTCAGGAACGCCGGCGCCACAAGCAGAAGCAGCGCCTCACGCAGGCCTAGCGCTGTGCCGAGCAGGGCCAACACAACAGTCGGCAGGCCCAGCCCGACGAGACCCTTGACCGCGCCGCCGAGCAGGAATGCGCCGACCGCGATCAAGACCAAAGAAAGATCCATGAACCCGTCCCGGCGAGTATCTCAAATAGCGATGTGCGGCGGCGCTATCGCATGATCCAGACGTGATTGCCATCAGACCGCCTTTGTATCAGTCATTGCGACCGCCCGAGAGATTTTGCTTCTGCGGCGGGAGAGACTTCCAGAATGCGTCTGCAGTCGTTTCCAGCCGCACCCCATTCTTGGTGAATGAGGCAGCTTTGCTGGAAATCTGCACTGTTCTTTGCCCGCCGCCAACTTCGTCATTCAGCTCGGCAACGATAAGGAAGTGCCCAACGGCGAGAGCAACCACCTTCGTCACTGTTCCAACCCTCACGCCGTTGGCCGTGGACAGTGGCTTCCCGATAAGAATTGACGGATCGAATGCAGCACTGCCGTGGGCGCCGGCTTCGGGTGCAGCGACGGGGATCTCGAACGCGGAGGCCGGTGCGAGCATGGATGCCAGCATCAGCAGCAGAGCCGGGATCTGAAGCATCCGTCTCATATTCGGCATCCAACCCTAGATTCGTTCCTTGCGCGATGAATGTGGCCAGCCATAAATCGCAACTGCCTCAGCCTGGAAAGGTGACCGGAAGCCCTTGGCGGACTCCCGGTCCAACGGCAGCAGCGGAAGGGACGGGACGCCGCTGCCATTGTTCTCGAATGTCGCCTGTTCCTTGGAAGCAGTAGTCCAAGGTCGGCGTCCATAGGGTGCATCAAACTTCGCTGGGATACCTTGCGCTGCAGGAGACCTCTCCTCCGTTCCACTGCAGCGTCAGTTTCGCGGCATACGAGGCGCGGTCGTCCATGCCGAGCGCCACATTCCCCAAAACGATCTCCTCACCTGACTTGAGGTCGAAATCGCCGCTCTGAGCTATTTGAGAGCTTCCGGCACTTCCGCGCTTATCGACCTCGAACTGATAGTCTCCCGCAACCATCCGGTCTGCGGTGGCGACCGCCTGGAGCTGGACACCACGAGAGACCTGCGTGCTACGCAACTCGCATCCCACTCCATCTTCTGTTTCGGTCGCCGTGTGGGCTATGGCTGCCGCCCCGTGCAGGTAGACGAATGGGATGAACGGGAGTGCGAGCAGGGTCATGAGCTTGAGCATGTCTTCCTCCTCACCGGTGGTGATAGGGAGCGCGCCTAGCGCTCCCTATCATGCCTCGGGTCACTTGCGGCCCTGGATCACCACGGAAATGTTGCCATTGCCGGACTGGTAGGTCTCGGCATACTGGCCCTTGCCCACCTGAATGGTAGCAGAGGTGTTGTTGGAGCCGTTCTGACCGGTGACTGCCGTGTGATCGCTGCCGATCTGCGCAGTTCCCGCGACGTTCCGGCGTCCGGTCTGGACAGTTTCGGCATGATTGTTGTTGCCGTCCTGGCCGCTCACGGCGTAGTTCCGGTCGCCCCACTGATCGGTGAAGGCCTGGTTGCCACGGCCCAACTGATGCGTGTCGGAGATGTTGGCGCGGCCGCGCTGGAGAGCCCGGCCATCGTTTCCGCGCCCCCTCTGAGAGTGGAAGATCTTGTTGCGCTTGCCCTTCTGGGAAACACCGGCGCTGTTGGAATAGCCATGCTGCTCAATGACCACCTTGTTACCGGCATAGGCGGCGGGAACATTGGCGGTGACGAGCAGGCCGAGCGCGCTCATGGCGGTCAAAAAACGCTTCATGGTCTTGTCTCTCCATCTCAGGGCCGCAGCGCGGTCCGTTCTGCTGATGGAGACTGTTTTAGCCGGGTGCCTGTGAGTCCGGCCTGAATGGGCCGTTTAGCCAATGTTCAGAAAGGGTAGACAGGTGTGGGAGTTCTCCCGCAGCCGTCGACGGTGGGCCGTCGGCTTAGGCTTTGGTGCGCCGGCGTTGTTTTTGTTTTTCAAGGCAGCGACGATTGTTTGGCTCTTGCGTGATCTACTGCGCCGAACCTAAGCTCGACTTTGTACGTTTTCCGGATCAGGTCCAGGTCCAGAAGATGCCCTCATTGGCGATGAACTCGAGCGCGTCGTCGAGAGGCATGACGACGCCGCCCATGTCGTCGGCGTCCTCCCATTTGCGGCGGTGTGACCAGTAGCCAAGTCGGACCTCGTCACCAGTGCCTGTCGGCTTGAGCCGGGCAATTGGCGCTTCTGTCTCGAGAAGGTAGAGGTGGTAAACGCCCTTGTCCCTGTAGGAGCCGACTCGCCCACCATCGGCGTCGCCGCAGGCTTCGATGCGGGCGGCGATATCGTCGTGCTGCATGGCTCGATCATAAGCGGTAAAGCTGCAAGAGCGGTGATTCACTTCGCCACAGGCCGTCCTTGGCCGTCAGACGCTGACGGATTGGTGCCGGAGCGCAGCCTCGTGTCGATGACGGTGCGAATGCTGGCTTCGCCCACAGACGCAAGGCCGGGCTCAACGACGAACCCGTGAGGGTGTGGGTCAATGGGGGCAGATGGCGGATGGGTCAGTAGTGTCGATGAACGGCCAAGGGAGGGAGCCCTGATCCACCCCAGCCGATGATGACGCGGAGACCGCTCCGGCTTCGACAATCTGACTTTCGCGCGGATCGCGGCGCAAGGTCTTGAACGATGGTTGGAAGAGCTCTGTGAGGAGTTACGTACCGGCGGTTATTGGCGGCAGCCCCAGGTGGCCTTCAGCACTATCAAAATCCTATGATCAGTTGTCGTTGGGGATGGGGCCGTGCAAGGCTGTGCGGTGTAGCTGTCCGCAGATTGCGGGCAGGCGGTGGTCGATGTTGCGGAACGACCTTCCGTGAGATCCAACGCAAGCTCTCGAGTTGTGCGAGTATGGCGGATCAACCGCAAGAAGGTGGCAGTCGCTCGAGACGCAAGTCAGAGCCGAAGCCCAACGGGCACACGGATGCCAGAGGCGGCGAGGCTGCCCTCCGGCCCAACGAGAATCCCCGGCCCCTGGCCGCCATCGGCGGCGGCGCGCCCGACGTGGCGGCTATCCCGGTCGTCGGCATCGGCGCGTCGGCAGGCGGCATCGAGGCGCTGAGCCTCTTCTTCGACGCCATGCCGGCCGACAGCGGCTGTGCCTTCGTGGTGGTGCTGCATCTCGATCCGAAGCGCGAGAGCGAACTGGCCCGCATCCTGGGTACCCACACGACGATGCCGGTCGTTCAGGTCGAGGACGGCATGCGGCTGGTGCCCAACCACGTCTATGTCATCGCGCCCGATACGGATCTGAAGGTCAGCAACGGCGGACTGCAAATGGCGAGGCCGACGGAGCCGCGTGGCCATCGCCACCCGGTCGACGTGCTGTTCTCCTCCCTCGCCGTGGACCAGCGCCAGCGGGCGATCGCCATCGTGCTGTCCGGAACGGGAAGCAACGGGACCGCGGGGTTGCGCGATGTCAGGGCCGAAGGCGGCATGAGCCTGGTGCAGTCGCCCGAGACCGCGAAATTCGACGGCATGCCGCGGAGCGCGATTTCGGCGGATCTGGCCGATCACGTCGTGGCTCCCGAACAGATGCCGGACATCCTGTCGGCCTTCATGCGCCACGGCTATGTCGCCGCGCCGGCCGAGATCGAGGCCACTTCTCCCGAAGGCCATGCGACGCTCAGCCAGCTTCTGGATCTCCTGCGGGCACGGGGCGGACACGATTTTCGCGGCTACAAGCAATCGACGCTGAGGCGGCGCGTTCATCGCCGTCTCGGCCTCAGAAACATCGCGACACTGGACGAGTATATCGACGATCTGCGTACCAACGCCGACGAGGTCACCGCGCTCGTCGGCGACCTGATGATCAGCGTCACCGCATTTTTCCGCGACGCGGACGCCTGGAAGGCTCTCGGGGACCTGGTGATCGCGCCCATGGTCGCGGAGCGCGAGACGGGCGCTTCGATCCGGATCTGGGCACCGGCCTGTTCCACAGGCGAGGAAGCCTATTCCCTCGCCATGCTGGTGAGCGAGCATGGCGAGGCGGCGGGCAAACGCTTCGACCTGAAAGTCTTCGCGACCGATGCCCAGGAAATCAACCTGCGCAAGGCGCGCGATGGCATCTACCCTGCCGCCGCCTTGGCCGGCTTTCCGGCGTCGCGCCTGACGCGCTTCTTCGAGAAGCTGGACGGATCGTATCAGGTCAGCAAGGATCTGCGCGACATGGTCGTGTTCGCGCCGCAGAACCTGTTGCGCGACCCGCCCTTCTCGCGACTCGACCTGGTGTCGTGCCGCAATTTCCTGATCTACCTGGAACCGGCCGCGCAGCAGCGGATCGTCGCGCTTTGTCATTTCGCCCTGCGGCAAGGCGGCCATCTGTTTCTCGGCAACGCCGAAACGATCGGGCGGCACGAAGAGCTGTTCGAAACCGTCTCGAAGAAATGGCGCATATACCGCCGGCTGGGAGCCACCCGGCACGACCTGATCGAGTATCCGCCGCCGCGGGGCCGTTCGGAACCGCGCCTTGTGGCGGGTCCAACGCCCGCAGGCCAGCAATCCGGCGCTTCGGTCGCAGACATGGCCCGTCGTGCCTTGCTGGAGCGCTACGCCCCGGCTTCGGTGCTGATCGACCAGAAGGGCCGCGTCCTTTATTTCCACGGCACGACCCGCGACTATCTGGAAAACCCGCCCGGCGAGCCGACCCGGGATCTCCTGACGATGGTCCGCGACGGGCTGGCCGCCAGTTTGCGGGCCGCGATCCGCGATGCTTCGAACGAAAACAGGAGCGTGACGGTCAACGCCCGTATCCGGGAGAGCCAGACCGGCCGAAGTGTCGCGATGACGGTCATGCCGCTACCAGCCTCCCCGCAGGACGAAGGCCTTCTGCTGGTCAGCTTCGCTCCCGCGCCGGCGCAGCCCGGTCCCGCTCCGTCCTCTGCGCGGGACCACGCGGGCGAGGCCTCATCTGAAGAACGTGCCCTTCAGGAAGAATTGCGGGCCACCCGCGCCGAACTGCAGAGCACCATAGAATACCAGGAAACCACCAACGAGGAGCTGAAGGCGGCGAACGAGGAAGCCACCTCGATGAACGAGGAGCTCCAGTCCACCAACGAGGAGCTCGAAACCTCGAAAGAGGAGTTGCAGTCGTTCAACGAGGAGTTGAGCACGGTCAACAGCCAGCTTCAGCACAAGATCGGCGAACTGGAAACCACCACCAACGATCTCAACAACCTCTTGACCGGTTCGGAGGTGGCGACACTGTTCCTCGACGAAACGCTGCGCATCAGATGGTTTGCCCCGGCAACCAAGGAACTGTTCGATTTCGTCGCGTCGGACATCGGCCGTCCGATTGCGCATTTCGCGCGCAAGTTTGCCGACGAACACCTGTTGCAGGATGTGGAAACGGTCCTCAGGAAACTGTCGGTCATCGAGGCCGAAGTGCCAAGCGATGCAGGCCGCTGGTACATGCGCCGCGTGCTGCCCTATCGGACCCAGGACAACCGTATCGCCGGCGTCGTCATCACGTTCACCGACATCACCGACCTGAAACACGCCACCGATGTGATCAACGACGCGCGCGTCTATGCCGAAACCATCGTGCGGACAGTCCAGCATCCCCTCCTGGTTTTGGACAGCAATTTGCGCGTCCAGACGGCCAACGAAGCCTTCCGCGAGCTGTTCGCCGTGTTCGACAAAGAACCCAAAGGTCATGTCATCTTCGAACTTGGAACCGGCGAGTGGAATAGTCCGCCGCTGCGCTCCCTACTGGACAGGGTCCTTTCGGAGGATAACGACATATACAATTTCGAGTTCGAGCAGGATTTCCATCGGACCGGACGGCGATCGATGCTGCTCACTGCGTGCAGGTTGCGACAAGAGGGAGGCCGTGACGACCTGATCCTGATCGCCATCGACGACGTCACCGAGCGCAAGCGTTTCGAGGACCATCGGGAAATCCTGGTCGGCGAGCTCAATCATCGGATCAAGAATGTCATGGCGACGGTGCAGGCCATCGCGTCGCAGACCCTCAGCAGCGCCACGACGATGGAGGAAGCACGCGACACCTTCGGATCGCGACTGATCGCGCTGGGCAAGTCACACGATCTTCTAACCCGCGAGAACTGGGCCGGCGCGGATCTGCGGAACATCGTCTCCGAAACGGTTGAGCCGCATTCGGGCGGATGGAACCGCTTCCGGATCGACGGCCCCTATGTCTGGCTGTCGCCGAGCGCCGCGCTCTCCATCTCCATGGCGCTGCACGAACTGGCCACGAACGCCGCGAAATACGGCGCGCTCACGGTCGAAAAGGGCCTGGTCGAGATTGCCTGGCATCTCGTCGGCGAGGGGCAGGATCGACGGCTTGCGCTGCGGTGGACGGAAAGCGGTGGCCCGCCTGTCACCTCGCCCACGCGCAAGGGGTTTGGATCGCGCCTTGTCCAGCGGGTGCTGGCGGCGGAACTGGGCGGAACGGTGAGCGTTGCCTATGAGACCTCTGGCGTCGTCTGCACGATCGATGCACCCATGCCCGACGGTCAGAACAGGAGCAAAACCGGTTGACCGGACCAGCATCGAAACGGGTTTTGATCGTCGAGGATGAAGCGCTGCTGGCGATGCATCTGGAGGATCTGCTCAGCGCACTCGGGCACGAGGTCGTCGAACACGCCACGCGGATCGACATGGCCATGAAACTTGCCGGCGACTGCGACATCGATTTCGCGGTTCTCGACATCAACGTGGCCGGGACGCAGTCCTTTCCGGTCGCCGATATTCTGCGCCAGCGTAGCATTCCCTTCGCCTTTGCGACGGGATACGGGGCCGAGGGCCTGTCCGACAACAATCGGGAATCCCCGGTGTTGCGGAAGCCGTATTCGCAGGCTGACCGGGACCTAGTCAGTGGAGCCCGCCCCGCCCTTCATCGTCAGGCGGCACCGTCCGCCGCCTCGTCGGCGTCGACAAGGTCGTTGTAGACCCAAGCTGCAATACGCAGGGCGCGAAGGCCCTGGCGGCCTCCAACGGGGTCTGAACGCTTTAAGGCGGCGTGGTCTCCGGGATCTCCACCACTCATAGAAGGAGGGGAATAAAATCGGTCTGGTGGTCACCTCGACAGAATTCGGCTGGCCCCTCGCGCCCACGGCGCGTTCGAGATCAGCGTCAGTTTGGAATCCCAAGCGAAGTGGCTCCGCTTCACTGTTCGCTCACCGTCCGACATTTTGACCCCTTCGTTCACAAAGACGCAGCCGTTGCCCGCTGGGCGTAAGCAGTCTCGGGCGGTGCGAAAACCCTTCCACGCGGATGGATGGATCGCAAGCGAAGCGGGTGAGGAGGAGTCTCATCTGAACGTAGACTCCTCTGTTGGCGAGGCGAGTCGACAGGATCCGCCGGCGGTGAACCGCTTGGCATCGGAGAGAATAAATAATCACGAACTCGTGATAACGGACTAATATATGACGGACGGCTACCAGCAGTGCTCGTAAACAGGATTAGCGTAATAGTTGACAAGGATTCGATGTAGCGATTTTTCCGGTGAATCCTTGTAGGTCGAGCGAGTCCTTACTCCGTAACCGAAATTATCTAAACGCGATGACCATGGCGTGTATGGCCGATGCGCAGAGGGTGCTTGCCTTCCACTATGCGACGCCACATCATCCTCTCAGGCGACCTTGCAGGGGCAAGGCGCCTAGGTCCGAGGGGCCGAGGGAGATACGACTATGCAGACAGAAATCGCGCAAGCGCTGCTCGGCGAGAATGGCAACGAGGAAGCCATCCTCCACTCGGTCGACGGCTACGAGGCCTGGAAAGCCGCGCGCAGCATCGTCGAGGCGATGGAAGAGAACGAGGAGATCAACGGGCCGGGCACCTACGCGAGCTGGACGGACGCGACGCAGGTGATCGCCACCTACGATGGCCTCGGTGAGGCGTTCGAGGCGCTGCCCGCCGACAGGCGAGTGCCGGCCCGTGCACTGATCGTCGCCGGCGTCGACCGCGCTCTCGGGCTTCTGAAGACCCACGGCCACCTCGGCGACAAGGCGCTGCTCCTCGCCGACGAGCTCGAACGCCTCAATGACGACGACTTCGAGGCCAAGGCGCGGACGGAGATCGCCGACGAATTGGAAGTGGCTGCCTACGACGCCACCTGCCGGGAGGGTAGCGCCTGGCGAGACTTTGGTGACTGCGCCGCCAACGAGGGCATGTGCGTCCACGTCAACGGCATCGAGCTGTGCTTCGAATACCGGATGCCGCAGGACTGGGTGTCGTCGCTGGCGCGCGAGGACCGCGACGAAGACGAGTGGGAGGCCCTGTCCGACGCGGAGCGGGGCGACCTCGAGCACGAGGCGCTCATCGCGCAGATCCAGGCGGTCCGCGAGGAGGGGGCGGACGTCGGCGAGATGTGGCACCAAATCCAGCACTACCTCATCGAACTCCGGTCCGGCCTCGAGAGCGAGCTCGCGCACCTTCAGTACCTCCACGAAGAGGAAGCCCGTCAGGCTGCCTGACGAAGTCGACGGCGGGGCTCCGGCCCCGCCCCTCGCCGCGCCGCGCCGCCGACCGGGGGCCGCGCGGCGAGGGGCGGCTACCGCACCTGGGAGAGAGACACGACAATGAAAAAGACCGAGAGCAGGAAGGCCGCGTCGGCCTACAGGAGCGCCGACGGGTGGTCCGGTGGGCGCGGGCCAGCCGAGGTCGTCGCGCGGCTGGCGGCTGGGTTGACCTCACCGACTTCGGCGTTCCGGACTGGCGCGGCCTCGACGTCGCGATTGCCTTCCTCGGGGAGAACGCGGCCGCCGACCGAGGCATCCGAGAGTGCGGAGAGCGATGGCGGCCTACGACGCCTACTCGCATCACGACGATGCTTCCGACACCGCATTGTGCGACGTCGCAGCACGCGCGATCGCCGCTGAGACTGAGGTGCTGGAGGCGGTTGTCGCCGCCAACAGGCGCGGCGACCCCGACCTGTGGGAGCTGGAGAGGGCGGCGTCCGAGGTCGGCATGCAGGTCCGGTATGTCCGCACATTTGGCGAAATGGAGATCCGCCGGCAGGGCCGCGAGATTGCGACGGTCTGGCGCGACAGGTCGAACGACAAGTGGCGCGCGCGACCTGCGACGGCACGCAGTACCGGGGCGCACTGTCCGAAGACAACCAGCAGTCGTCAGGCCTGCGCTGGGCGACCAGCCGCCGTCTGCCGGACCTCGGAGGCGTGGGCGTGTCGACCTACGCTACGCCATTGGAGGCTGTGGGTGGCGTCGACAGGCTGCGCGAACTCGCGCGCGGGATGACGAAGACGAGCGCGAGTGCGCTGCGGAGGAGGCTTGGGATCGGCAACTGCTGGCCAACGCCTGAAACACCCAACGAACGAGGGGACAAACCATGACCGCCACCGACCGCTACAACGCCCTCCGCCGCCGCCTGCGCCTGACGCAGCCGGAGATTGCCGTCGCCACCCAATACAGCGAAGGCTACGTGCGCCGCTGGGGCCACGCCGGAGCGACGGCGCTGCCGCCGCCGGCGGACGCAGTCGACCGCTTGGCGGCCCTGCTGCGCGAGCGCGCGCTGGCCGACCTCGTGGAATGTGGAGGAGTGATTCAATGACCCGGACCGACGCCGAACTGGAGGCCATCATCATGGCGAGGACCGCCGACGTCTTATGCCAGCATCTCTCCGCCGTCGACGGCGTGTGCCGGGTCGAGGTTTACGACCCGCCGGGCGCGGACGACGAGAACTGGGCCGTATCACTCACTGCGTCGCCCGAGCGCATCGAGGCGGAGTTCTACAGCAAGGGCGGCGTGCGCGGGACCGTCGTCTCGAACCCCGTCGACGCCGAGGCCGCACGGGACGACTACGAACGGTTCCTGCGCGATCCCGCGTCGTGGTCGCGACTCGCCTGGCTCGGGACGTCGAGGGACAGCGGCCCAACACGGACCACGCAGGATGAAGAGAGCGCCGGCGACGAGGCCGCCCTTGGTGCGATGCAGGAGCCAACCGAGATAGGTGGCGAGCTGCTGGGCCTCGGGCCCGGGGAGGAGCATGCAGTAGTTCAGTGCGTGCAGAAATCGCTCCTCGCCGATCCACCGCTTCTCGTCGACGAGGATACGGTGCATGACGGCGATCTGTCCCGCCGGGCCGCCGAATGAGAGACAGGCGATCTTCGCCCAGACGCGGACCGCCTCCCCGAAGGGGATGCCATGGTTGGGGGCGCGGGCGGACCCCGAAGTTTTGAGGCGGGATGCGGGCAGAACGGTCATCTCACGCCCCTCCCTTCCGAGCGGGCCAGTTATGGGTCTCGTCCGTCGCGTCGCGGCACCAGCGGTAGAAGGCGTCGTAGAGGAGCGTCCCCGCCTCCAATTGCTCNCCCCTCCCTTCCGAGCGGGCCAGTTATGGGTCTCGTCCGTCGCGTCGCGGCACCAGCGGTAGAAGGCGTCGTAGAGGAGCGTCCCCGCCTCCAATTGCTCGAGGTCGTTCGCGTACATGCGGGAGAGACCGAGGGATGCGGCGAGAAGGCCAGACGCCTCCGGGCGAGGTCCGGCCGGGCGGTGTCGGCGCCCCGGACGAGGGCCGCCAGCCGGAGCAGCGGCGGCGTCGAGAGCCCAAGCTCCTCTACCATCGTGTCAAAGGTGCAGCGCTCG